>CAZHCQ010000059.1:0-7630 GCA_964531415.1 uncultured Gammaproteobacteria bacterium | reverse complement strand
GGTTTTACCAGCTTACGAGCGGGACGGCAAATGGTGGAAGCAGAGCGGACAACCCGTACACAACGCTTATCAACACCGGCAAAACATGGACAACAAACGCGTATGTAAATATGGGCGTTGTGGTATATGGTGCTTCATGCGCGGCGGTTACAAACAGCGCAACTGGCAAGTGGTATGGAATTTTAGGAAACAGCGCGGACACGCTTGTGATTACTCCAGCCTTTGATAGTAGCACCGCGCCTACTTCTTCATGCTCATATTATGTAACCGACTTTACCATCGCCTCAACCACATCCGCAACGACGCCGCTTGGAACCGGCGCAAGCCACGGCGGATCAGCCAAGCCGGACTGCGGAAGCAGTGTAAATTGCGCGAACATGGGCGTGCGGCTTGGGTTTATTAGAAATTCTGACACCACAAAAAGCAATACGTTTCAAACAGCCGCAAGCGATGCAACAACTTCCGCAGGGGACACGCTTACTGCGTACGCATATACCGAAGTTGCAACCGCAACAGTAAAGACAAGCGGAGGCGTTACCGACAATGGGCCGTATCTCACGCTTACGCTCAACGAAGAGGTGATTGCAGTAAACGACGATTATATAGGCTATTATTATTACATGACAAGCGGAGATAACGCCGGCAATTATTATTTAATTATAGATTCAACAACAGCCGCTGGCCCGGCAGACACCATAAGCATCAATACCAGCCAAGACAATAATTTTGCAAGCGATGTCGGGAAAATTATAGATCGGGTGTATACCGGGCGCGGATGGACAAACGGCACAAAAAGCGCGGTTGCGCGGTTTATTAAAGACGGCGCGGATGGAAGCGTAATCACCTGGAGCGCGGGATCGGGCAATACAATTTTGATAGACGCAGAAAGCACATACAGCTATGTATTTTACGGCGACACTGATGGAACGGACGGGCTTAAATATAATAATTTCGTGGGCCCATTTACGCTCAAAAATCCAACTTCCGCCGCAACGCTCTATCAAGGCGGGTTTGGATTTTCAAACGCCGTAACGCACCAAAAAATAAACTGGGCAGGCACGAGCGATGCAGAAACGATATTTCAAGGAACCTATACCTCGCCGACTCTGAATATGGGGCAAGTTGTCCCGTTTTCGCAAATTGCATGGGACGAGACTATTGCAACTGGCGTGAGCGATGTAAGGGTGCAGATTCGTACTGCAAGCTCAACTCCTATCAGTTCGGGGTCATTTCTAGGACCAGACGGCACAAGCGCGGCGTATTATACAACACCAGCTGGCGAAGATATACCAACAGCTCATGACACGCATCAATATGTTCAATATAAAACATATTTTTCAACAACAAACACGGCAAACATTCCAAGTATGAATGAGCTAAGCATCGGGCAGGATGCAATAACGCTTTCATCAGCATTTGATTCGCGAAATTCTGGCACGCTTCTTACCAAGCTTACTTGGACCGAAACAAACGGAGCAGGCGGAGCGCTCCCAGCGAAAACGAACGCGCTCTTTCAAGTGCGAACCGCGCCTGATTCAACCATAACCCCCGGAACCCCGGGAACGTGGAGTTCATGGTGCGGACCTGAACCAAACCCCGCCGTAACCGGATCCTGCAACAGCACAACATTTTTTACTGATCCTGCCGGCGTTGCAGAAACTATTGACGATATTCTGCGCGACGGCACAGACGACCAGTGGATGCAGTACCGCGGATATCTCATACAAAACGGCCCGTCTTCCTCAAAACCCTATATTCAAGCAGTAACCGTAACGTACGATATCAATACACCTCCTGCAATTGTAATAACCTCTGCCGCGCAAGCGGCAAACGGCACTGTTGCAATTGCTTATACGATTGCGGATGTTGAAGAAGGGTATGGCGTTGGCGCGCACGATGGCAATGTTGTTGCGGGCTTATACTATGAACGAGGGGACACTATAACCTCAAATATCTCCTCATCAGCAACGACAATACCAATTTCAACCGTAACCAACTTGCCCTCAAACGGCACAATACTGATTGACGACGAGATCATCACGTATGGCAGTATCACGAATGGAAATATTGCCAATGTTATTGCAAGAGGGGCAGAATCTTCAAAAGCCCTTGCCCATACATCCGGAGCCGCGATATGGATAAAAGCAGGCACCGGCGCAGTAGCCGGAAACACGGGAACAATAAGTGCGGTAAATGCAACGCCGGCGGCAAAAGCTATTACGTGGACAGCAAAAACCGATTTAAACGGCCTCTATGATGCGACGATGCAGGTGCGGGTGGCCGGCAATGACGGAAACATTGCGAACCAAGTCGGCTATGGCACGGGAAGCGCGTTTGCGCTGGATGTAAAAGATCCTACGGCTGTAAGTATCGCGGTTGACGCAGGAGGCGCGGCAACAGTATCAGATGTGGTAAAGCTCACGCCGGCAGGACAGGACAATAGTGCTTTAACGATGATCATTTCAAACAATGCAGGCTTTATTGCAGACGGCGTGAATGCAGGAAGCGGAGTATCATCGGCTTTGAGCGCAACGCCAATCACAAACTGGAAATTGGAGTCCAATCCGGATACGGTATATATCAAAGTTACTGATGCGTTTTCAAACAGCACAACCGGAAGCGGAACAACTCCGTCCGTACTTTCAAACTTGATTATTCTTGAGGCGTCAAACTTGGCGCAAACCCCGCCAGTGTACCGTTTATTCATTTCGTGGAACACCGCAAGCGCGCCGTTTGCAAATTATCATATCTATAGAAAGACTGGCGCTGGAGGAAGTTATGGCGCATCGCCTCTTGCAAGCGTAAATGACCGCCTTAAAAATTATTACACCGATGCAACCGTATCCGCAAATACGGTGTATGTGTACAAGGCAAGCGTTGAAAATGATACCGGGAATATATCGTTTCCGTCAGTTGAAATGACGGGCAATGCAAATAATATACAAGACGGTTCAGAAGGAAGCGGGCTCACGCTTAATCCGCCGGTGATTACGTTTGACAATCTGACGCAGATAACGAGCGTGTCTAACTCGCGGGCAACAATCAGCTTTACGACAGACGTTGTGTCGGATAGCTCCATAGATTTTACTGCTATAACGCCGGTAAACTTCAGCGCGACCACAACCGAGAGCCAAGGTTCACCCACCATGATTGCCGCCGGGCAGACGCACAGCGTTACGTTAATTGGGCTGAAACTTCAGAACACCTATTATTTGAGAATACGAAGCAGAGGTTCAAACGGGCTTACCGGCACAAAAGATAATTGTTTAACATCCTGCTACAGCTTTACCACAACAAACGCAACAGGGCCGACAATCAGCAATGTGCAGACAATTATTATTAACCCAATCACGATAGACATTGTATGGACAACAGACAAGGACGCATCAACCCAAGTTGTGTATTCGCAGAATGCAAATTTATCAAACGCAGTAAGCACACCCTCTCCCGCCGGAGACACTGCTCCTCGGGTCAAAAGCCATCGCGTACAAATTACAAATTTAAGTTCGTCTGCGCCATATTATTATAAAGTGGTATCAGTTGATGCTGGAAATAATACTGCGGAACTGCCCGCTTCATCGCCATTTTATGCTTTTCAAACAACAGACACGCAAGCGCCGGTGATAAGCAATGTAACGGTGCAAAGTATTACTGCAACATCAGCAACAGTACTCTTTACAACAGATGAAGTAGCAAATGGGGGTATTGAATACGGAATCAGCACGGCGTATGGAACAACGCTTGCTGGGACAAGTTTAAACACAAGCCACGTATTTATCCTTACCGGGTTGAGCCCGCAGACTGGATACTTTTTTAAAATTTCGGCAACAGACGCCTCTTCAAATTTAGCGCGAAACGATAATAACGCCAATGGATACACCTTTACCACGCTCGCAGAGGTGAATACGATCATCGCGAATGTGCGGGCAAATTTTGTAAGCGCAACCGCAGTAGATATTACATGGACAACAACAACAGCGCTGAACTCGCAAGTAGTATATTCAGTAAACAGCGCTTTAAGCTCACCAACGCTTGTGCCATCAAGCCCCTCCGATTCAACCACAAGCCATGCAATCAGTGTGAGCGGCCTTGCGCAGGCAACGCGTTATTACTACAAGGTAAAATCCGGGGTCAACGAATCGCCTATTTATAACTTTTTAACAGGTGATACCGCGGCGCCGGTGATAAGCGCCGTTTCGGTTGTGTATAACGATGTAAGAGCGGTAATCACGTGGACAACAAACGAACTTGCCGGAAGCCAAGTAGAATATGGGCTTACCGAGAATTATCGGAGCGTCAGTACCGAAAATAATCTGCTTACGCTTTCACACAGCGTCACGCTGACTTCTCTTGAACCGGCAACAACGTACCACTACCGCGTGAGAAGCAAGGACGGCCTTGGCAATGTGGGTACGAGCGCAGATGCAAGTTTTACGACCGATGCGGGTACAAGCGCGCTTGCGTCAATCAACAATTCCGCGCCTATCATCTCAAGCATTTCAGCAGTGTATAATGACATCGCGGCGATTGTATCATGGACAACGAATAAAGATACCACGAGCCAAGTATTTTATGGTTTAGATGCGGCGTATACTTTGAGTACAACGCTTCAGCAAACGCTTACCAAAACTCATGCGGTGCGTCTTTCAAGTTTACAGCCTTCAACTACGTATCACTACCGCGTCAAAAGCACTGATGGGATAGGCAATATTGTGCAAAGCGGGGATAATAGTTTCACTACAGATGCGGGCACCTATAAAGCAACGGAAGCGGCCGGAACACGATCAGTGGTGCAACAATCAAGCGGGGATACAATCCCGGCAGATATCACTCATTTCAAAGTGAAAGAAGTAAGCGAAACAACAATCACCGCAGAATGGGATACCAATGAGCCAACCTCAACATTTTTAGCTTATGGAAAAGGGTTTATCACCGATGTGCAGTCTAAAGAAGGAATTTTTGACGCGCTTTCGCTGGGGAGCAAAGTGCAAAACCATTTGGTAACGGTTGAGGGGTTACTGCCCGGCACAACATACGTGCTTCAGCCGATTGCGATAGACGCCGGAGGAAATTTGACCCAGGGAAAATACACCGAGGCAACAACTTCCGGAGTGCCGCGTATTGTGCCACAAGAACAAGAGCCAGAAATGAGGGAAACAACGCTCAATGAAGAGGGAAAAGCCGTGCTTTCAGAAAAGTTTGACACGTTCGTGCAAAAGCTGGAGCTGTATTTAGGCCCGCCCATTATTATAGACATCGGCGTGGAAGAAGTAACGCAAGAGAGCGTAACACTGAAGTGGAAAACAACGGTTCCAACCGCGTCGCTTTTAGATTACGGCGCGAGCGAGCAGTATGGAGACCAAATCAAGCTTCTTCAGTTTGACCAAACACACGTAGTAAAAATAACCGGGTTAAAACCGTCATCCTCATATCACTATAGAATTAGGGGAATTACAGAAACAGGACAGGCAGTATCAACCCAAGATCTCATTTTCAACACCACTGAAATAGGAAAAGTTTCAAACTTCGCCGTGAACGATATACTGGATCACTCTGCCATGGTGAGCTGGGATACAAACGTGTTTTCAACGAGCGAAGTAGAATACGGCATTTCCGGAGAAGATTCTTTAAAAAGTAAGGGCGATACCAAGCTTGCGACCACGCACACGCTCTTTATAACGGCGCTCAAAGAAAAAACAAAGTACCGTATTCGCATACTGTCGCACGATCAGGGCAAGACCATCATTCAAAGCACGTTTATTGAATTTACCACCTCAAACGACAATCAGCCTCCGCAGATGAAGAATTTCAATGCGGAGGCGTTAATCGGGGATAAAAACAGAGTGCAGGTATTTGTGTCGTGGCTGACGGACGAACCAGCAACCAGCCAGGTGTTTTATGATCTTGGCGTTGAGCGCGGCAGGGCGCTCCGAAATATCACGAAACGCGATGAAAATTATGTAACGAACCACATCGTGGTGCTGACAAATTTTGAACAAGGGTTTATTTATCAGGTACGCGTTGAGTCCCAAGATCGGAGCGGAAACAAAGCGCTTTCTGAAGATTTTACGCTTTTAACCCCAAAGAAAGAAAAAAATATTGTAGATGTAATTGTAGACCAGTTCCAGGACGCATTTGGATTTTTGAAGAGTGAAAAACAAAAAAAACAGTAGGGGCGCGATTTATCGCGCCCGTTGCCACGAACGCCCCGCCTCCTCGGCGGATGCCCTGCGCCCCGCAGTGCGGGACGCCCATAAAATTATGCTTAAAAAATATATATCAAATTTTATTTCTGTCATTGCGAGCAAAGCGATCCGCCCGCCATGTTTCGCACGGCGAAACGGCTTAAATTGCGGGCGTGATAAATCACGCCCCTACAGCAATGACAATTCTTCTCGTACGATTTCAAAAGCCGTAAGCGCGAGCCATATTGGTATTACTTTTATTCTTGTGCTTGCTGTTTTTGGCTTTGTGTTTTATAGAAGCAGAAATGCCGAGGCGTTAATAGCCGACGGCGCAAACGCTATTGATGCCTTAGGCCAATACGATGATAACCTTTCTGCACCCGGCCCAATTTATACGAAAGGAACCGCAAATAACGCACCGAATAGGTTAGGAATGAACACACCGTATGAAATCGCTCTTGATGCGACCAATCATCGGTTGTTTGTCGTTGATGGCACCAACAACCGCGTACTTATCTATAATCTAAATACCGACAATACCCTTCCCGATCGAATCCCTGATAATGTGCTAGGGCAGGCGAATTTTACCACAGCGACAGCCGCAACCACGCAGGCGGGGTTGAATTCACCTCAAGGTCTTGCCTACGACAGCGGAAATAACCGTTTATTTGTCGCTGATTACACTAACAACCGCGTACTTGTTTACAATGTTGCCTCCATCACGGATGGACAGAATGCGGTGAATGTGCTGGGACAGGCAAATTTTACCTCGGCGACAGCCGCAACCACGCAGGCGGGGTTGAGAAATCCTTTTAAAATTGCGTATGATGGCCAAGGAAGCAGGCTTTTTGTGAGTGACTACTCCAACTATCGAGTACTTGTGTATGATGTTGTTTCAATCGTTGATGGAGAAAACGCGGTGAATGTGCTGGGACAGGCAAATTTTACCTCGGCAACTCAAGCAACTACGCAAGCGGGGATGTTTTATCCTTCAGGTCTTGCATATGATAGCGCAGGAAAGAGACTTTTTGTGACTGAAACTTATAATCATCGCGTCGTTATTCACAATGTTACATCAATCACGGATGGACAGAATGCGACAAATGTCCTGGGACAAACGCTTTTTAATACCGCGACTCAAGCCACCACGCAGTCGGGGATGAAATACCCTTATGGACTTGCGTATGATAGTAACAATAATAGGTTATTTGTCGCTGATTACCTTAACAACCGCGTGCTTGTACATAATGTAGCTTCCATTACGAATGGGCAGGCCGCGGTAAATGTTTTAGGGCAGACGCTTTTTACCACGTCAACTCCCGCGACCACACAGGCGGGCATGAGAAATCCTCTATATGTTGCATATAATAGTGGAGGCAACAGGTTGTTTATGGCCGATAACCTCAACAACCGCGTACTCGTTTTTGACGTTGCATCCATTAGTG
>CAZHCQ010000058.1:0-11260 GCA_964531415.1 uncultured Gammaproteobacteria bacterium | reverse complement strand
CTTTCTCGTTATTCAGACGGCCGTGTTGTATATGATGGGCGCGTTGCGCTTGTCACTCCCAAAAAGGATATTGTTGCATGCGCTTCAGAACACGCATGGCTCATGAGCGAAAAACTTGTGATCAAGCCTGACATGATTTTTGGGAAGCGCGGCACGCACGGCTTAGTACGTCTTAAAGCAAGTTTTGAAGAAGCTCAAAAGTGGATTCAAGAAAAAAGCAATAAAGAAATTACAGTGAGCAACCTCTCGGGGACGCTCACTCATTTTTTAATTGAGCCGTTTATACCACACGAGGCTGAATACTATGTAGCCATGAAAGGCACCCGCGCAGGAGATGTGATTTACTTTTCAACTGAAGGGGGCGTTACTATTGAAGATCAGTGGGATAAAGTTATTGAAATCCATGTTGGCATACTGGAAGATATTTCCGAACAGGACATTGTACAAAAACTTCCAAAAAACGCACACAGCGAGCTCATCGCCGCATTTATAAAAGCCTTGTTCCGTTTTTATGTTGAGTATAACTGTGCGTTTTTAGAAATCAACCCGTTTACGGTTGTTGAGGGGGAAATTGTGCCGCTTGATGTTGTGGCAAAGCTTGATTCAACTGCAAATTTTGAAAGTGAAGCATTATGGGGCGACATAGAATTTCCGCCGCCCTTTGGCAAAAATTCCTTACCGGAGGAAGACTATATTAAATCTTTAGATGAAAAAACCGGCGCGTCTTTAAAGCTCACGGTGTTAAACCCTGAAGGAAGGCTGTGGACGCTTGTTGCAGGCGGCGGGGCAAGCGTGATTTATGCAGACACCATTTCAGATGCGGGGTATGGGAAAGAAATGGCAAATTATGGAGAATATAGCGGAAATCCATCAACGGAAGAAACCTATGAATACGCAAAAACCGTTATGGGGCTTATGCTCAAAAATGGCCAAAAAGGGAAAGCGCTGATTATTGGCGGAGGAATCGCAAATTTTACAGACGTTGCAAAAACATTTGTCGGAATTATCAAAGCGATGAAAGAGTACGCGCAGAAGTTGCGTGAACAGGATGTGCGCGTGTATGTACGGCGCGGTGGCCCACACTACGAAGAAGGTTTAAAAAACATGGAACAACTTGGCATTGAAATTGGAATACCCATGGAAGTGCATGGCCCGGAACTCCACATGACCGAAATAGTGCAGCGGGCAATACAAAATTTGCCTTCTTAAATGCGTAACTTGAAGACTATGTCCTCACAACCAAGCTATCTGCTTTTTAGCAAGAATACCCAGGCACTTATTCATGGGTATCAAATACCTGCAATACAGCGCATGCTTGATTTTGATTATGTGTCCGGGCGTACTATTCCAAGCGTTGCCGCAATTATTAACTCAAGCGGCGGCGGTTTCCATAAAGCATTTTTTGGGCAAGAGGAAATTCTCATTCCACTATATACCACGCTTGCGCACGCGGTTCAAAAACACCCATCGGCTGATGTGATGATTAACTTTGCGTCTTTGCGGAGTGCGTTTGACACCGCTCTTGCTGCGCTTGAAACGGATACAATCCGCACTGTGGTGATCATTGCTGAAGGAGTGCCCGAACGCAGAGCGCGCATGCTTATTGCGTACGCGGAAAAAAGAGGAAAATGGATTATCGGCCCTGCAACCGTTGGGGGGATTACTGCCGGGCAGTTTAAAATAGGCAATACCGGCGGGCCGATAGAAAACATTGTTGCCGCAAAACTGCACCGAAGCGGGTCAGTCGGCTTTGTGTCCAAATCAGGCGGTATGTCTAATGAGCTGTTCAACGTGATTGCACAGCATACCAACGGCATTTATGAAGGCATCGCAATCGGCGGGGATGCGTATCCGGGGTCAACTTTTTATGAACACCTGCTTCGCTATGAACAAAATCCGGAAATTAAAATGCTTGTGCTCCTTGGCGAAGTTGGCGGCGAAGACGAATATCGCGTTGCAGAGGCTCTTCAAAATAAAACAATCACAAAACCGCTCGTGGCATGGGTAACCGGTACGTGCGCCAAGGAGTTTCCTTCTGAAGTGCAATTCGGGCATGCGGGCGCAAAATCAGGGCATGAACGAGAAAGCGCTGATGCCAAAAATAAAGCGCTTGCAAAAGCCGGGGCGATCGTGCCGAACTCGTTCAACGACTTTGGCGAAAAAATACATGAAATGTATGAAGATTTAGTAAAAAAGGGAGTGGTACACGCACAAGAAGAACAGCCAGTTCCCGCACTTCCGCAGGATTTTGAAATAGCGCTCAAAGAAAAGAAAATACGGAAAACAAAGGAAATGATGTGTTCAATTTCATGCGATACCGGGGAAGAGGCGACGTATCTTGGCGTGCCTATTACGCGTATTTTAGAAAACAAGTCCGCCGGGCTCGGTTTTGTGATCGGTTTATTATGGTTTAAAAAACATCTTCCGCCTTTTGCGTGCGCGTATATAGAGCTTATTTTAAAGGCAGTCGCAGACCATGGACCGTGCGTGTCCGGCGCGCACAATACAATTGTCGCGGCGCGGGCCGGAAAGGATTTAATTTCTTCCCTTGCGGCAGGGCTTCTCACCATCGGCCCGCGCTTTGGCGGTGCCATTGACGGAGCGGCCATTACCTTTAAGAGCGCGTTTGACAGAAAACTTTCGCCGCCAGCATTTGTGCAGGAAATGAAGGATCGGGGAGAGCTTATTCCCGGCATTGGCCACAAGATCAAGAGTACAAAAAATCCGGACACGCGCGTTGTGTTTTTGAAAAATTTTGCTCTTGGCAATTTCGCGGTACACGACCTGCTTGACTACGCGCTTGAAGTGGAAAAAATTACCACAACAAAAAAAGAGAATCTTATTTTAAATGTTGATGGCTGTATCGGCGTGAGCTTTGTAGATATGCTCAAAAGCATGGATACTCTGTTTACCCCTGATGAAATAGATGAAACCATTGCGCTTGGATGTTTGAATGCGCTGTTTGTGCTTGGAAGAAGCATCGGCATGATGGGGCATTATTTTGACCAGAAAAGATATGGCGAAGGCTTGTATCGGTACCCCCAAAACGATGTTTTGTATCTCACAAAAGGGGAAACAAATGCGTAAATATTCACATAATACAATTTTCTATGTCACAGTTTGTCAATATAACAAGCGTTCAAAAAATGTACGAAACAGCAGGGGCGAGGCTTGCTGATATAAAAAAACAGCTCAACCGCCCGCTCACGCTGGTTGAAAAAATTCTTTACACGCACTTGTCGGATACGCGCGCCGATACTGCAAAGATCGTGCGGGGAGAATCAAACCTTGCGTTAAAGCCGGACCGCGTGTGCATGCAGGATGCAACCGCGCAAATGGCAATTTTGCAGTTTGCAAGTATTGGCATTGATGCTGTCGTAACCCCTACGTCAGTGCATTGCGACCACTTAATTCAGGCGCAGAAAGGCGCGCACGAAGACTTGCTTTTAGCCCTGAATGCAAATGAAGAAGTATATAAATTTTTATCCTCTTCTGCCAAAAAATACGGCATGGATTTTTGGAAACCGGGATCAGGCATTATTCATCAAATCTTTTTAGAAAACTACGCATTTCCGGGCGGGCTTGTGGTTGGCACTGATTCCCACACTCCAACGGCCGGCGGGCTGGCTATGGCGGCAATTGGCGTTGGCGGATCTGATGCAGTTGATGTGATGGCGGATGAACCGTGGCAAATCAGAGCGCCAAAAATTTATGGTATTCATTTGAAAGGAGAACTTACGGGCTGGATTTCTTCAAAAGACGTTATCTTATATTTATGCGGATTACTTAGCGCAGAAGGAGGAACTGGAATTATTTTTGAGTATTTTGGAGAAGGATGCAAAAGCATCAGCGCAACCGGCAAATCTACCATTACCAATATGGGCGCAGAGCTCGGCGCAACAACATCAGTGTTTCCTTATGATGAACGCATGGGTATATTTTTGCGCGCAACCGGCAGAAAAGACGTAGCAGATCTTGCGGATCAGTACGTTCCATACCTCACCGCAGACAAAGAAGTTGAACAAAATCCGGAGCAGTATTTTGACCGCGTCATTGAAATTGATTTGAGCGCGCTTGAGCCCGCGTTAAATGGGCCAGACACGCCTGACGCCCGCCACCCCATCTCAAAATTAAAAGATGATTTTCAATCAATGAACCTGCCCGAAGACATCTCGGTGTGCCTGATTGGAAGCTGTACGAATTCCTCGTATGAAGATATGTACCGCGCATCTGCGGTTGCACAGGACGCATACGAAAAAGGTTTAAAGCTGAAAAGCCAGCTTATGGTGTCGCCTGGGTCAAACCAAATTGCGGAAACCATGCAACGAGACGGCTTCACCCGCATTTTTGAGAAAATCGGGGGGCTGATTTTAAGCAATTCATGCGGCCCCTGCATCGGGCAATGGAAGCGCGATAATCTTAAAGAGGGCGAAAAAAATGTTATCGTCAACAGCTTTAATAGAAATTTTAAAAAACGCAATGACGGGCGCACAGAAACGTATGCATTTGTGACCAGCCCTGAAATGGTTGTTGCCATGGCGTTTGGGGGAAAACTCACGTTTAATCCCCTTGAAGACACGCTTGAAAACGATCGGGGTGAAACAGTAAAACTTTCTGCTCCAAAAGCCGCCCCGGATGTTCCCGCGCAAGGATTTGCGCTGACTGATCTTGCGTATGAGCCGCCTGCACAAAACGGCACAACCATTACCGTGGAAATTGACCCGAGAAGCGAACGCCTCCAACTACTTGAACCGTTTGAGCCGTGGAATCTTGCAAAGGATTTTACCAACCTTGCGATTTTGGTCAAAGCAAAAGGCAAATGCACCACGGATCATATTTCGCCTGCCGGGAAATGGCTTGCCTATAGAGGGCATCTTGCAAATATCAGCAAAAATGTATTGAGCGGAGTACAGAATGCGTTTTGCCCGGATGCGGTTGGCAAGGGTAAACATATTCTCACCGGCGACACACAAGAGCTGAATGAGATTGCAGGGCAGTATAAGAACCAAGAAATAGGGTGGATTGTAGTCGGCGATGAAAATTACGGTGAAGGTTCAAGCCGCGAACATGCGGCAATGGAACCGCGCTTTTTGGGATGCCGCTTTGTTATTGCTAAAAGTTTCGCGCGCATTGCGGAAACAAACTTAAAAAAGCAGGGTCTTTTACCGCTTCGCTTTAAAAATCCAGATGATTACGATAAACTTTTAGAAGACGATCGTGTTGCGCTTCTTGGGGTAGATTCCCTTGCGCCCGGCAAAACTGTTTCGCTTCAGCTCACGCATGCTGACGGACAGAAGGAAACGATCCGTGCTGAACATTCTTTGACTGAAGAAGAAATACAGTGGATTTACGCAGGATCTTCGCTCAATAAAATTGGCGAGGAACTTCGCAAAAGGCTTAAATCCTCATAAAAATTTTTATCTACTCACTCAATCTATGCAAAAAATTATTGTTAAAAACCCGATTGTAGAAATTGACGGCGATGAGATGGCGCGTATTTTATGGAAGATGATCAAAGAACGGCTCATTTTGCCGTATCTTTCAATTGATATCAAATATTTTGACCTCCATATTAAAAAGCGTGATGAAACAGACGACGCAGTTACGGTTGAGGCGGCACAGGCAATTGCAGAGCACCATGTGGGCGTGAAATGCGCCACGATTACGCCCACGCAGGAACGCGTGCAAGAGTATGATCTCAAGCGGGAGTACAAATCCCCAAACGGGCAAATTAGAAACGCTCTCGGCGGAACGGTGTTTCGTAGCCCGATTATCTGCAAAAATGTTCCGCGGCTCGTTTCCACATGGACAAAACCAATTGTGATTGGCCGTCACGCGCATGCAGACCAGTACAAGGCAGTTGATATTATCATCCCAAAAGCAGGCACGCTTAAACTTGTGTACGAACCCCAGAGCGGCGAAAAAGAAGAGTATGTTGTGAATGAGTTTAATGGCCAAGGTATTGGCATGGGCATGTATAACACGGTTGCATCTATTGAGGAATTTGCGCGCGCATGTTTTGCCTACGGGCTTTTGCTTGCATACCCTGTCTATTTCAGCGCCAAAGAAACAATACTCAAAAAGTACGACACTACGTTTCGTAACATTTTTCAAAAAATCTACGATACGGAGTATAAAGAAAAATTTTTGGCACAAGGATTATTCTATGAATATAAGCTGATTGACGACATGGTCGCGTGCATTTTGAAGCTTGAGGGGGGCGTTTTATGGGCGCTTAAAAATTATGATGGGGACGTACAATCTGACATGGTTGCCCAGGGATTTGGTTCGCTCGGGCTGATGACTTCAGTGCTTATGTGCCCGGACGGAAAAACAATTGAGGCTGAAGCGGCGCATGGAACTGTTACGCGGCACTACTACCAGCACCAAGAAGGAAAGGAAACAAGCACAAACCCGATTGCAAGCATTTTTGCATGGACGCGCGGATTAGCGCATCGCGGAAAACTGGATGATCAGCAGGATCTCATTGAATTTGCGGAAACTCTTGAGCGCGTCTGTGTTGAAACTGTTGAAAGCGGGAAAATGACGAAAGATCTTGCCCGTGCCGTGTACCAAACCGATACCCCGCCGAGGGAAACATGGCTTACCACAGAAAATTTTTTTGATGTGCTTGAAAAAAACTTTAAAGCCGCGCTTGCGTAAATTATAAAAACTTGACTTTTCGGTGTACAATAGTACTATGGATTGTTTGAAATTAGTAATGAAAAAGTAAATTTTCTCTATGTCATCAACAAAACAATTTATAGTATCAGAATTCATGAGGAAAGATGTAGTAACCCTTGCGCCAAATGCGACGGTGCGCGAGGCAGTTAAGGTAATGATTCAGAACCAAACGAACGGCCTCGTGATAGTAAATGAGAATAACAAAGTTGTAGGCATTCTCTCTAGCTGGGATATTATTCGGCATGTTGTTCCCGATTATCTGGAAGAGGACAAGCATCTTGCGAGCTTTGAATCTGCTGACATCTTTTTGAAACGCACCAAAGAAATTGAGAATGATCCGATTGCAAAATTTATGACAAAAAAAGTGCATACCGTGAAAGAAGAAAGCTCTCTTATGGAGGCAACCACGCTTTTGTCAGAATTTCACATCCGCCAGCTCCCCGTAGTGAACCCGCAGGGAGTGCTTATTGGCTACATCAACCGTACCGATATTAAACTTGCGATGGGCGAAATCATGGGGATTCATTCGCCTGCATAACATACACATACATAATTTGGGGGGCTACTCCTATGAGTTCTTTATTTTTCCCAACGATCATCGTTTTTGTTCTTACCTACGCACTCATTATTTCAGAAAAGATCCACCGCGTCGTGGTTGTGTTTATAGGCGCAATGCTCCTTATTTTTCTTGGCGTCTTAACGCAAGAACAGGCAATCGCGGGGATAGATTTCAATACAATAGGGCTTTTGATCGGCATGATGATCGTCGTGGGGGTTGCCAAAGATTCCGGCATTTTTCAATACATTGCGCTGTGGGCGTCAAAAGCGGGGAAAGGAGATCCAGTCAAAATTTTTCTTCTGCTTGGCATCATCACTGCCCTGTTTTCAGCATTTTTGGATAATGTTACCACTATCGTGTTGATGTTGCCGATTGCATTTGTTATTGCGAACAACTTGAAAATCAATGCAAAAGTATTCGTCATAGAACTGATTCTGCTCTCAAACATCGGCGGCATGACCACGCTCATTGGGGACCCCCCCAATATTTTGATTGGCAGCGCCGCGCGTCTTACGTTTAACGACTTCATACTCAATTTATTTCCCATCGGCATTCTTGTCGCCGCGGCTACTTTGTGCATGCTTTTCTTCTGGTATAAAAAGCAACTGGTGACCACGCCGTCAGCACGCGCATCCATTATGAGATTTAACCCGAGTGAAGCTCTCTCGGATAAAACGCTTCTGATAAAATCGCTTTTTGTTTTTTGCCTGATTCTCATAGGATTTCTCACGCATGGCGCAAGCGGTTTAGAAACAGCAACAATTGCGCTCTCTGGAGCAGGGCTTCTCTTGCTTCTCACGATGAAAGACCCGGAAAATCACTTGCGCGACATTGAGTGGACGTCCATCTTTTTTTTCGTGGGCTTATTCATTCTCGTTGCGGGCCTTCAAAGTGTAGGCGCGATCCGCTTGATGGCAGGGGCATTGCTGAATCTCACCGGAAATAGCACGAGCATTACCGCCATTGTCATACTGTGGGGGTCTGCCGTAATCTCCGCTTTTGTAGACAATATCCCTTTTGTTGCAACCATGATTCCTTTGGTGAAAGAGTTTGGGGCATTGTCCGGCATGAACTTGGCGCCGCTTTGGTGGGCACTTGCGCTTGGGGCAGACATTGGAGGAAACGCAACCCTTATTGGCGCATCTGCAAATGTTGTTGCAAGCGGCATGTTTAAAAAAGAAGGGGGCAATTTAAGTTTTTGTGAATACATGAAAGTGGCATCGTTGATAACATTCGTCGGGCTTGTGCTTTGTACCGCCTATTTATATATACGATATTTGTAAAGCTTTTCATGAACAAAAACAGATGGCGGGCAATTTTTTTGTTGATAGCAAGCATCTTCGCGCCGGCAATTGCGTTTGCGCATGTTGGCTATGTGGTTGATCAGGCGGCTCAAGAGCGTGCAATGGGTGCAGATTCAGCTTTTCTTCTCAATGCGTTGCATGAATATAAAGCGATTGCCCTTGTGTTCATTGCCTCTGTTTTATTTATCGCGGCGTGTTTGCTTATACATCGCTACAGAAAAGTGAAGGCGATTATACGAAAAATACAAGATCGCGGGGCAGAGTACGCAGAACTCATTCCATGGATGCTTCGTTTAAGCATCGGGATTGCGCTTATTGGCGCAGGAACTTCAAACGTGTTTATCTCGCCATCACTCAACGGTTTCCCTGCATTTGCGTTTATTCAAACTCTTTTAGGCTTTTTGATACTCCTTGGCTTTTTGCTCTCGCCCGCACTCATTGTTGCGGCCATTCTTTTTGTATGGGCGCTTGTGAAAACCAGATACATGCTCGGCAACCTTGATTTTTTAGCCGTATGTATCACACTGCTTGCGCTCGCACGTTCGCGCCCCGGGCTTGACCATCTCCTGGGCATACCATTCTTCCCAAAAATTTCATCGCTCAAAAACTATGCTCCATTGATTTTACGGCTTGGCATCGGCGGGGCGATGATATATCTTGCTCTTGAGGAAAAAATTTTAAACCCGCACATGGCGGCACTCGTTGTTGAAAAATTTCATCTTACCAATATTTTGCCCATTTCTCCGGCGCTGTGGGTGCTTGGAACTGGTGCGGTTGAGATTATGATTGGGAGTGCGCTTTTATTTGGATTTTACACGCGTTTTGTGAGTGCCATTGCATTTATTGTGCTCTCTCTTTCGTTTTTTTATTTTGGCGAAGGCGTTTACGCGCACATCACGCTCTTTGGCATTCTTTCGGTTTTGTTTGTTACCGGTGCAGGGAAAATGAGCGCGGATGAAAAGCTCTTTTCATTTGCCCATTCAAAACAAGGCTGATACACTCTCTGATATGGAGTACATCGCCGATCTGCACGTTCATTCGCGCTACTCGCGCGCAACATCAAAAGCGCTTGGCATTTTTGGGCTTTTTGAGGGCGCGCGCGCAAAGGGCATTGATATTATGGGAACAGGAGATTTTACGCATCCGCTCTATTTTCAAGAGCTGAAGGAACAGCTTGTGCCGCTTGGAACAGGGTTATACCGCCACCAAGAAGACGACCCAAAAAACCCGCGCGTGAAGTTTATGCTCACCCAAGAGTTAAGCGGCATTTACAAACGCGGAGGCAAGGTGCGAAGAATACATAATCTTGTTCTTGCGCCTTCACTTGAAATCGTTGGCAAAATCATCAAGCGACTTGAGCCAATTGGGAATCTCTCGGCTGATGGTCGTCCAATTTTAGGGCTAGACAGCGAGGAGCTTTTGAAAATTGTGCTTGATGTGTCGCCGGAGTGCATGCTCATTCCAGCGCATATTTGGACGCCGTGGTTTTCACTGTTTGGGTCAAAATCCGGCTTTGATTCAATCCAAGAATGTTTTGGGGAAATGTCAAAACATATTTATGCAGTTGAAACCGGGCTTTCATCAGACCCGCTCATGAACTGGATGATCAAAGATTTAGATACCATTGCCATTCTTTCAAACGGAGACGCACACAGCGCACCAAACATTGCACGGGAGGCAAATGTGTTTGAGCTTTCCGAAGCAGGTTACGCGAATGTTGCGCGGGCAATCAAAAACAGCGGCACGCTCAATAAGAAAAATGTGCCGAAAGAGTATGTGAAGTACACCATTGAGTTTTATGCCGAAGAAGGAAAGTACCACTTTGACGGCCACCGCGAATGCGGCGTTTCTCTTCACCCGCGCGAAACAAAAAAAATCAGCGGCATCTGCCCTGTTTGCAAACGGGGCGTTACTGTTGGCGTGTTGAGTAGAGTATATGAACTTGCCGGGCGATCAGAACAATCAGCCCGCGAGTTTGGAGAAAAAAATAAGTCTGGGTATAAAAGCGCTGTGCCGCTTGCAGAAATTATTGCCGATGCATACGGCGTTTCAAAAACTTCAAAAAAAGTTATACAAACTTACGAAGCGTTACTCAAGAGCGCTGAAAACGAACTTGCGATTTTATTAAAACTGCCGCTTGAGGATATTGCCGCGTTTGCTGAAGAGGAAATCGTGTACGGCATCAAGCGCGTGCGAAACGGCGAGCTTACCATACAGCCCGGTTTTGACGGCGTATATGGAAAAGTAGCGGTTTTTAAAGAGAGCGAGCGAAATGGCGAGCAGGTAAACCAGCAAAAACTTTTTTAAAAATTGCGCGCCCAAAACGCAAAACCCGCTTGTATAAGCGGGTTTTTATGTCTTTATTTTTTCTTTTTCTTTTTACCACCTGCTGTTGTGGTTTTTTTCTTTTTTGTTTTAGGATTTCCTTTAGGCATATTTTTTCACCTCCTTTCATTTATGGGATAAGAGCGAGAAAATTTTTGTGTTTCTCTAAATTCGCTCTTTGATTGTTTAGAAAGTGGTGCGCATTATTTACCAAAAATTTGTATTGAAGTAAAAACGCGCCTTCCTAAAATTTTTATAAACTATAGTTGTGATGTAAAACTTTTTTCATCACAAACTATTTTTTCTACTCTAAGTATATCTTTTATTTTTCATTGCAACAATAATTTTTGAAAAAAATTGTGGATAACTATTTTGCGCGCATCAAAAA
>CAZHCQ010000057.1:0-3306 GCA_964531415.1 uncultured Gammaproteobacteria bacterium | reverse complement strand
TGAATTTTTAACGCCGATTGTCAAGGAATTTGGCAAGCGCGTTTCGTTTATGAATACAAAAAATGCTTCCGTAGAGATGACCATACAGATGATCGGTAAAATTGCCGGCGGATTCCCGCCTATCAATTAGGAAGGATTTTTGTCCGACAAGAGCAATTTTTTCGGATATACTGCTTGTACTTTTTCCCAATGTCCTCTTTACTTTCTGCGCTCAACAACAAACAGCAAACAGCGGTGAAGGCAACCGAAGGGCCGGTGTTGGTTCTTGCGGGTGCGGGATCCGGCAAAACGCGAACGCTCGTGCACCGCATTGCGTATCTTATTGCTGAAAAAAAAATAAAGCCATGGAACATTCTTGCCGTCACTTTTACCAATAAAGCCGCGAATGAAATGAAGGATCGCGTGGAAGATTTGCTTTCCGGCATGCTGAAAGGCGCACTTCCTTTTATGGGAACATTCCACTCGGTGTGCGTGCGAATTTTGCGCGAAGATAGTGAAAGCATTGGGTATAAGCGGAATTTTGCAATTTACGACACGTCAGATCAGCTTGCGCTTCTGCGGCGCGTGATGAAAGAGTTGGGATACAGCACCAAAGAGGTGCATCCAAATAAAGTGTTGGGTATGATTTCTTCTTCAAAAAACCAGCTGATAGGGCCTGCGGATTTCAAAAGCGATGAACATTCCGCGATTGGCATGCTTGTTTCTCGGGTGTATACGCGGTATCAAGGGGAGTTAAAAAACGCCAATGCGCTTGATTTTGACGATCTGATTATGAAAACCGTAGAGCTCTTTCGCGCGCATCCAAGCGTGCTTGCAAAGTATCACGCACGGTGGCATTATCTTCTGATTGATGAGTATCAGGACATTAACTCCGCCCAGTATGTATGGTCAAAATTGCTTTCGGAAGCGCACAAGAATATTTTTGCTGTCGGGGACGACTGCCAGGCAATTTATGCATGGCGAGGCGCGGATTATCGGAATATTTTAAATTTTGAGAACGATTACCCTGCTTCATCGGTGGTGCTGTTAGAGCAAAATTACCGTTCAACGCAGAGAATTTTGAATTTGGGAAACAGGGTGATTAAAGAAAATCAGTTTCAGAAAGACAAGGCGCTCTGGACTGAAAACGAGTGCGGCGCGTACCCTTTTGTTGTTGAAGTTGAAAATGAATACAGTGAGGCTGAATTTATTGTGCGCACGATAGTTTCTTCTCACGATAAAGGGAAGAGAGAGGAGATAGTTTATGAATATGAAGATCAAGCTGAATTAGAGGAAGACGCTTTGAGCCAGACATCAGGAATTTTAGATAAAATTTTGCGCCAAAATCGCGCTGGCGTAAGGCTGTATACAAAGCCTATGAACACAGCAATTGATTTATCCTCTCAAAAAGTTAATTTGAACAACTATGTAGTTCTTTATCGTACGAATGCGCAAAGCCGCGTGCTAGAGGAGGTTCTGCTTGAGTATGCTATTCCGTATCGCTTGATTGGCGGCATTAAGTTTTATGAGAGAAAAGAGGTGAAAGACATGGTAGCATTTTTAAGCCTTATTCATAATCCGCGGAATACAGTCAGTTTTGAGCGCATTGTCAATGCGCAAAGCCGCGGCATTGGGCCACAGTCTGTGCGTGTGCTCTATGAATTTTCTGCACAGCAGAACATGGATTATATTTCAGCCGCATGTAAAATAGGGGATTTTAAAAAAGGCGCACATGTGGAGAGTCTTCGCACGTTTGGCGTTTTAATGCGTTCGTTACAAGAAATGTGCGCGGTGCAGGGAAGCAGGGCGCTTTTTCTTTCTTCTGCGCTTGATGCAATCGGAAAGACAAGCGGATACTATGATTCTGTAAACGACGGCACCGATGAAGGATTGGCCAGGCTGGAGAATTTAAAAGAACTCAAGAGTGTTGCAAAAAAATATGATGACTTACCATTGGCCGAAGGAATAGCCGAGTTTTTGCATGAAGTTGCGCTCATTGCGGATATTGATTCGTACAATGCGTCCGAACCCGCGCTTACCTTAATGACCGCGCATTCTGCAAAAGGTTTGGAGTTTCCCTGCGTATTTATGGTAGGCATGGAAGACGGCTTGTTTCCTCATGCGGCAAGCATGTATTCCCAAAATGAACTTGAAGAAGAGAGGCGGCTTTGCTATGTGGGCATCACGCGGGCACGCGAAAAGCTTTATTTGGTGCATGCGCGCACGCGCATGTTGTATGGGAACACTATGTTCAACCTGCCTTCGCAATTTATCCGCGATCTTTCTGATGATTTTGTGGAAAGGGTATACGCGTAGCTATTCTTGTGTAACCGGTAGGGCTTTGCCGTTTTGAACGATTCTCACTTCATAGCGCGCGCTTTCCAGATCTCCGTTTTGATCAATTGAAATGAGCCCGTTTACGCCGCGATAATTTTTTACTTTATACAGTTCGTCTTTTATTGCTTCGGTGTTGGTGCCCACTTTTCTCATTATATCCCCGATAATTTTGACGTTATTGTACGTTGGGCCTTCGCACACGGTAAGACCCGCGCCGGCCGCTTCCATTTTTGCTTTCCAATCCGCAACAAACTCCTCGCTTGGCACTGAAAACATAACGCCTTCAGCAACTGTTTGTTCATTCACAGAGGGATCGTTCCAGCTTTCTGCGCCGAAAATTTGAGCAGAAAGCCCGAGCTCCCGTGCTTGCTTTAAAGCCGCAACGCTTGGCTCGCTGTATCCGAGAAGATACAACGCGTCCGGGTTGTGCGTTTTAATTTTTGCAAGCTGTGTTCTGAAATCTCGTTCGTCTCTCGCGTAGGTTTCATCTGAAGCAATCGTGCCGCCGAGCGCTTCAAATTTTTTGCGAAAACTTGCCTTGATTCCCTCTCCCCATGGGTCAATCGGCGCGAGAATTGATGCGGTGTGAAGATTAAGCGTGCCGTAAATATATTCAGCCGCAAACGCGCCTTGATAGTTATCTGACGGGTACGTGCGGAAAATATAATCTCCTGCATTGGTAATATCAGGCGCAGAGGAGCACCCTGAAATCAGCACCACATGGTTTTCCTCTGCAAGCGGAGCGGCCGCAAGCGTTTCTACAGAGCAGAGCCCGCCGAAAATTACCGGTACTTTGTTTATAGAGATAAGCTTGGTTGCGGCCTGCACCGCGTCTTTTGGGTTGCACTTGGAATCTTCTGCAATGAGTTCAACCTGCCGGCCTGCAATTCCGCCTTCATCATTGATTTCTTTCACCGCAAGTTCAGCGGCTTTCAAAGCATCTCTGCCCAAGGTGGCGCTTTCTCCGGTAAGAAGGCCAAGCCAGCCAAG
>CAZHCQ010000056.1:0-8880 GCA_964531415.1 uncultured Gammaproteobacteria bacterium | reverse complement strand
TTTCATCGTTGGAGATCTGTATACCGGAGTTGCAAATATACCTCTCAAGCTTTATGGATTGGTCGTTGCCAATAGTATACAATTAGAGAGGCTGGAGATTGTCTCTGACGTCAAAGTTAACCCGTGAGGATTCTATGCATCCAAACAAGAACAATTTTTTGAAATTCGGTAGTGTTGTACTCCTGATGATAGCGCTTCTTGTTGCGCTCGGATTGGGCGTATTTCCAATTTTGCGGGGCAATAAAAACGCCGGCGCCGCGGCAGTAACGCCTTTTGATTTAGGCTGGAAATATGCGAGGCCCATACCTGTTGATTATCCTAACACCGCGAGCAATCTCGCTGAATTTCAAGTCAAAATTTCTGTAAATACGGGAGCTTTTTTCCATGATGCAAAAATAAGATCAGATTGCGCAGATCTGCGCTTTACCGATGAGAATAATTCTCCGCTTTATTATTATTTCTTTGGAGGCGCGTGCGATACGAGTTCCCCAACTGCTGTAACTGATGTGTGGGTAAAAATAAATACAATCCCAGCCGGGGGCACTGCCATACGCATGTATTACGGCAACCCTACCGCCGCCGCTGATTATCAGAATCTTGCAGAGGTGTTTTCATATAAAGAGCCACGGCCAGTCGGCTATATTTTGAATGAGCGCGAAAAAAAAGTGCAGATTGTAAGCCTTGCTGACAAGAATACTCTTGTCGTTGATAATGCGCCTCAATCGGTTTCAAGCGGCGAAACAGTTACGGCACAACATGGAGGAGTTATTAAAGCGAGCAAGCTTATAAGCATTGATGAAACTTCCGGCGGGGCGGTTGTGCCTTTTTCTTGGGCCGGAATTGAATTTGAAGTTACAGCGGACATCAACAAACAGATCAGTTTTTTGCTCGTTGCTCTCTTTGGAGAATCACTGGTTGAGATTTCCAACAGTTCGGGATGCACTGTTTTAAGCCCGGTTACTGTTTCAAGCGCGGTGAAACTCATAAAGTGCACGAGCAGTGCTTCGCCGATCAGTATAAAATCCACAAATGCAAAACCATTTCTTGCGGCGTTTAAAGTTGAAAATGAAACGGAATATAGGCCGATGTATCCAAAAACAGCGGAACAGCTTTATACGATTGATATTTCCAGCCAAGAACCGAATGGCCAAAACTGGGCAACCCCGCTTCCCGTGTCAGCATTTGGCACATTGTTTGGATCCTCTGTTGATACGGAGTATGTGGGCGCTCTCTCTTTTAATTCCATGATCTGTACCCTGAAGGATCATCAAAGTGAAAGCGGGCCGGCGGATACTCTCTCATTTTCCAGCGTGACGGGCCCCGAGTTTTTTACTGAAATTGAAGGGAAATGGAACATGCGGTGCGATGGCTCGCCTGCATATGCGGTGTTTAAGGCAAAGGATGGGCATGCAAAAAATGTATGGAGCGAGCCGTTTATGCGCCAATTTTCAAGCCCTATGCCTCAAGTGGAGGAACCGGGCGAAGAAATAGCTCCGCCTGCTCCGAAGGTGCCTGTTCCTGCACCCGAACATCCGGAGGTAACGTGCCCGGATACGTACGTGCCAAGCAATAAAAATCAGTATGTCAATGCAAGCAATAGATTGGGCTGGTGGTATAACCAGCAATTTGACGAAGGCGATGAGCTTATCAGCCAGTATACCTATAATGTATATTTAGCTCCGGAGCAGTGGTTTATTGATTCCGCTGTTTCTCCTGATGATCCGGCAACATGGGCAGATCCAACATTCCAGCAAGAACATCTGGTGTGTTTTGCCCAACCTCATGAAGTTTCATATGGGCCGGGACTGAATGTCTATGTTGACATCCCCCAGCAGTGTTTCCCGATAGATTATGCACAGGCGAGTCTTGTTACAGCTCCGCCAACTCTTGACCAATTGGCGTATATACATCTTACAAAAACACAGATTACGGATTTTATACATGCGGTGCAAACGGCAGACGATTTAGATATTTTTCTCCAGCCGTTTGTTGATGCAAACCCGATATTCAACGGGTCCGGCGTTAACCTCACTGACGGTGCGGGAGTAACATTTCAAGAAGGCGAGAGCGATGGGTTAGGAAATATAATTTTAACTGTTCAAGATGAAATACCTGGGCAAATACTCCATATACCAATAGAAAAAAAATTGCTGGAAAATTTGCTTCATAATCCTTCATATCCAGAGGTAGGCAGCATTGCTTCTGCCCATTTAGCAGAAATTGATCTCACGCCGTTTCAGCTGAATGACTTATATATTAACGAACTTACTTCCGGAAAGCTTAAGCTCTCTGATCCACAGCTCGCGGCGTGGAATAAGCTTAAAGAATTACAATCAAAAGCGATTGCCGCGAATGCAAATTATTATTGGAAAATTGGCGTGACCGCTTTGAATTCTACGGAGATTCCTACAACTGTTTTGTGCCCCCAAGCCAGCACGAATTCATTTCATACTATTTCTTTATCAGAGATTGAGCAGTCTCGAACCGTCAGCGAACCGACCGAGCAATTTATTTATGATGGACGCGTTATTGCAAATCCGCCCCCGGGGTTTATTGATACGTTTAGTGATCTGCCTATTTTTCAGCAAAGCCGAGGAAGATAGATGGCTGTTGTGTATGTTGATGTGTAGAGGCGCGCGGTTGCGCGCCTTATAATAAACACCTATGTTTGGCAAAAAAATAATTTCTAAAAGTTTTAACCCTGATTTTTTGCATCATGATGAACGCACAGCGCAACGCACTCATGGGGATCGTACGCGGTGGAAATCTAAAATTGATCTCATCGTTCCCTTTATGCGATCAGAACATGCCTCTTCTCCAGAACACACGAGCATCTCAAAAAAATTGCGCATTTTGTTTGCTCGCGCGCGGTCTTCGGAATTGCCAAAAATGCAAAAAAGCGATCACCCTAAAAGCGCCGCGCCAAGAGGCAAGAATTCAGAAGATAAAAATTCAGCGCAAAAAGAAAAAAAATCCCATGGAGAACGCTCGCCAATTGATTGGAAACATCTGACGTTTCAGCAGATGAGGAAGCAGATTGCCCTGCGCATACAATCGCCCCGAAAAAATAATAACCGAAAGCGCCTTGAGCTGAATTTAATTACTGTTGAATTTATAGATCCTTCCCAAGTGATGCGCCAAGCAGTAAAGCTGGGGTTGCTGGCTCTCTTTGCGGTGATGGCCGTATTTATTTCATGGTTTATTCTGCAGGGTACTGAAGAAAAAACAGATCAGAATATTCAGAAAATGAAGGAACACAGTGCGCTTCTTGAAAGAGAAACTGCGGATTTGCGTAAAAAGCAAAAAGAAAACCAAAGTATTGCGGATCGGGTGCTTACGGTATCGGCGCTTTTAAAAAATCATGTGTATTATACAAAGTTTTTCCAAGCGCTTGAGGAGATTACTCGTTTTGACGTGAGCTACGAGCCAGTACCAATAGGCATGAAAACAAAATACGATCTTTCAGTGCAAACAGTTTCAGTAGGATCTCTCTTGAGCCAGCTACAGGCGTTTCGTCAGGCAAAAGATATAGTGACCGATGTTTCAATGAATGCGTATACAGTAGAAACTCAAAAAGCCGAGAATGGTGAAAATAATGAATCTTCGTTTGGAGAAGAACGAAGCGTGGTGAGTTCAATTTTTCATATTGAGTTTGACCCGCGTATTTATTTTAAAAATTAAAGAGCACACCGCGGCCCTGTATGGCAAAAGAATCAAAACAAAAAGGCGGGATGATTTTACGCCTGAATATAAAAGCGCTCCTGCTTTTCAAGGCGCATATTATTGGCCCGGTAAGCGTTGCTCTGATTTTGGCAGTCGGCTATCTGTTTTTTATTAAGCCCCGGGTTGATTTTCTCACTAATAAAACTACAGATACGGACATTGCACACTGGGAGGAAGAACTGCATAACAAACAGGCAGAGAAGGATAAGCTCGCGCAGGAGGTTCTGCGTTTTGATACTCTTCGCGAGTTGAACCTTGAAATTTTGGATCGCGTTTTGCCGAAAGACTTTGATTTGTTAGCATTCATGCTAGAAGTTGAGGACATGGTGCATTCTGCGGGTTTAACGCTTGAGGATATTTCGTTTACTTCTGCACAAGGAGGATTAATCGGTTTTGGTTCCCAAGCAACAACTTTGCCTCCAAGCATCAAGCGAGTGACTGTTACCATACGTGTTGGCGGTATAAACGGATACGGCGGACTCAAAACATTTTTAAGGCGCATAGAGAATAATATTCATGTATTTGATGTCATAGAATTTCCTCTCGTAACTGATGGCGATGGAGCTCTGCCTACGCAAGCCCCGACGAATGGAGCGGCTACCCAAAGCACAAGTTATGAATTTACGCTTCAAACCTATTTTTTAACGAATTAGCTTTATGGAAAAGTGGAAAAGAACACTCGGGATAGACGTGATAATCGGCGTACTTTTTGTTATGCTGTTGACCGAGATGACGTTTTTTTATAAAACGCACAAAGATTTTGATCGTATAAACAGGGCATTTTTGGTTTCATTAAGCGATACAACGGCATATGCGCAACAACAGCCGTCCGAAAAGCTTCCTGCGCCGCCGCCTGTTCAAAAAAATACGGGCGAGAAACAGCGGCTTGAAGATATTTTTTCTTCTTCAAGCTTGCTTTCTTTGCGCCGCATTGCAATTCCGCGCATGATAGAGCAATACAAGCAAACGTATCAATACAGAATTCAAGCGGTGCATGAAGGAGAAGCAAATGTGTCGCAAGAGGGGGACAGCGTAAATTTAGTATGGAAGAAGTTTTCTTCTGCGGAAGCACCTGATAAGATTATCATTTATCGTTCTTCATCGGCTTCCGTTTTGGGGGAGAGTATTGCAGAAGTGAACGGTACAAAAGACGGCTATCAGGATGTCACTGTTGAGAAAGGAAAAGCATATTTTTATTCTCTTGTTGCGGAGAAAGGCGCGTATAAATCATTACCGGTTAAAATCCCCGTCAGTACGATCAATGATACCATTCCGCCTGATCCTCCAAGGAATGTTCAAACTGCGGTTGATTACGATGAGGGTGGTATTAAGGTTACATGGGAAAATCCGAAGAAGGCTGATTTTTTCTACACGAATATATATCGTTCTGAAGCGGCGGGAGAATTGGGGACAATTATTGCAAAAAAAATAGTAGCGAGTGAATATCTAGATCGCACTGTGAAGCTTGGGACAGATTATTATTATACGCTCGTGTCCGTGGATGGTTCAGGGAATGAGAGCTTAACGCAGACTATTCTCACCGTGGGTAATTTAGGAAATCCAAATCCTTTTCAGCAAGTTTTTCCAAAGCCTTGAGTTTTTGTTCGTACTCAATTAGAGTATGAGGGTAGAAAAGCACGAACTATCGTTGTGTGTTAAAACAGTGCTTTTGAATTTTTTATGTCTTTTCTCATACTGTGCTTGTCAATTATAAGCAACATGCTGATTTTTAAATTCCCTTCTTCAATTTACTATGTGGGGGCGTTTTGGATAGCGGGAGTAATGAGGGCAATTTTTTATGCAGGTCATGGCGGATCAATGTCAAGGGCAAAAGTGAGGGCAGTTGCGGCGAGTTTTTTTATACTCCTTGTGGGGTATCTGTGGTGGGTGGTGTTTATTCAGACGGCGTTGGTGCGCTATGGCATGGCGCTTGTGATGAGTTTGATACCAGCCTTTGGCGTACGGCTTTTGTCTTTGTATAAAAATGAAGAGATAGGCGCGTCTTCTCCAATGTTAAATAATTTTTTGGGTTATGTGAACGCATTTTCATTTTTTGTTTTAACCGTTGCGCTCTTGTTTGTGCAGGGGCAGTTTCTTCCGGTTGATTTATGGGTCGTTTTATATCTTGTCTATTATTGTATTATCGCAGTATTGAGTTTTTTTATTTTGCAGAGTTATGAGGGGCAGCGCATAGTAGACGTTGGCAACCCAAGATTGGCTTTCGCCGCAGTGCTGTTTTACACGGGTATAGCGGAGATTATTGTTATACAATTTTCGTGGGTTTTAGGCCTGCTCATTATTGATTATTATCTGCAGGCGGCATTTTTATTTCTCGTGTATTATCAGGTAATGGGCATATTGAGGCAGTATATCGTATTTGGTGTAGCGGGTGTGACCGGGCGCGTTGTGCAGAAATATGTGCTCTTTTTAGTGCTCGGGATGATCCTGCTTTTGACAACATTTTTTTTGAAATATCTCACATAGAAATTTTTAAAGTTTTTGTTTGGCGGTGTCCGGATTGGGCGAGTAAAGCGTGCTCCGTATTCTCCATTTTTCTACATATTGTCCGATACCATACTTTTCAAATTTATTTTTTCTCCACGTGTTTTTTTGCGACCACGCTATCAAGATTGGCAGGGACAGTTTATATCTGCCTCTTACAACAATATATGTCAACTCCTGTGCTTTGATTGCTTGCCTGATGGTGTGTGTATGCACCCCGAATAATTTTGCGCTCTCTGAAACAGAGAGCCTGATCGGCGGTACTGCTTCTTGCCTTGCTTGAATTTTCGGTTTTATTGTATTCATGTTGAGTATAGATGAGTATTAAAATTCTAAAAGCTATGAGCCAAAGAGCTTAGCATAGATAAATAAATTTGTATAGTTCTCTAAAGAATTTTTTATTTATAAAAGCCTAAAGAATTACAAATTTTTGTGAAGAATTATATATAATAACGTATATAATTCTTCTCTGTGTTGATGGTTTCAAGTGCTTGCTTTTTTCCTGTATTTATTGTATATTCAACGTCTCATTTTACGCACTGCAGGTGTAACGGTTTATGATTTTTTTCGTCTTATTATACGCATTGAATGAAAAAAAAATTAGAAGATAAAATCTTGCTTCTCCAAGTGAGAGCCGGTAGCCATGAAGCATTTAGCGAGCTTTATAAAAAGTATGTCACACGCTTATACCGATATATTTTTTTTAAAGTGTCTTCCTCTGCCGATGCAGAAGAATTAGTGTCAAGCGTGTTTCTGAAATTATGGGGTCATATAAAGGACGGAAATAAGATTTCAAATTTGCGGTCGTTTCTTTACAAAATTGCAAGAAACAGCGTGGTAGATTACTATCGTGCGCGAAACGGGCAGAATCAGAATACGGTAAGCCTAGAAGAAATTGCAGAAACCTATTCTCAAAGTGAAGCCTCGCTTGATGACCAGATTGACACACGCGCGAAACTTTCAGAAATTAAAAGTTTTCTTGGCAGACTTAAGGGTGAATATAAAGAAGTTATCATATTAAAATATGTTGAAGGGTTGAGCAGTAAAGAAATAGCTCTGATACTCAACAAGTCCCAAGCTTCAACGAGAGTCCATATTCATAGGGCAGTGAAAAGCTTGAAGCAATTGATGGATCAACATAAAAAATAGTTTTATAATAAGTCCATGTTATCACGAGAGATCAAAAAACAGTTAAGCCTTCTCCAGAGAGAAGTGAGTCCACGGAAAGAATGGGTTGTTGAAACGCATCGTGTGCTTTTGGGCACAGTCCGTTCCGATATGCTTCGCCTTCAGCCGAGGAAATGGGCAGTATGGAAAGAGGTCGCAGGAATGATGATAAGCCCATGGAAGTTAAGCCCTGCGTTCTCGTTTGTGCTGATAGCTGTTTTTGTTTTTGTGGCGGGAAGCGGCATGGTGATTCAGGATTCAATTCCGGGGGATCCGCTTTTTAGCGCGAAAGTAGGTTTTGAACAGGCACAATTGCTTTTTGCCTTAAGCGAGGACAGCAAAGCGGACGCGCATGTGAATAATGTAGAGAAGCGCATGCAAGAGTTGCGGAAAATAGCGGCAAGCGATGAGTCTGCTTCCAGTAAAGAAAAACGAGTGCAAGAAGTGATGCGAGAGGTGAAAGGAGAAATACAGCCGTTCAAACAAACTATTTCGCGAATAAAGAATATTAAAACAGCCGTGAATATTAAGAAGACCGCAGGATATATGGAAACGCTTGATGCGGTTGTAAGCGACTTATCTAAAAATTTTGAGAATTCAGCAGAATTGAAACAAGAGCTAGATGACTTGAAAAAAATGATTGATAAAGCAAATACGGATACGCTCGTTGTGATTGCATCGGCGCTTGAACATAAAGATCCTGAAGTTTCGCAGGAAGCAGAAAAAGTAATTACCAAGAGCGAGGTTCAAAATATTCTTGAAGGCATGTTGCAGAGTACTATAAAAGACGCGCAAAAGCTCACACAAGCGTCAGATGAAAAAGCACAAGCTCCTGTGGTTTCAAAACAACTTGAAAAAGAAAAGAGCGGGGAAAGCAATTCAGAGAAAACACAGCAGATACTAGATCAAGCCCAAGCATCGCTCAAGCAAAATAATTTAGTAGACACGATTACCAATATTTCGCAGGCAAAGGATTTAATTAATTCAGCAAAAGATCAGGCAAAATAAAGAGGAAGTCGTTAAAGAATAATATTTATTTATGCTTTGTTTCGGGTAAACTGCCCGCTTTATAAAAGGAGATGAAAGCAGTGCATCTTTTTTCATAAGGCGGGAATTTCCCGTCAAAGTAACATATCTTTATGTGTTTGCGGAAGCGTATGAAAATGTGCTTTTTCAAATCTTTCCTGAAAGGTCGAGCAGGGCGGGAAGATTCTCCATACGCACAGCAAATAAATAAAGATATAAATTTAAAACTTCACCTGCTTGTGTTATCGGTTTAAAAATCAGGCTGTCCGAATATCTCGGATAAACCTGTAATCTGGTGACAATAAGCAAGAGTGAAAATACGTTTACTTAATTTATGTCGAATGTTTTTATTCAAACGAAACGAGCAGTGGCAGTAGCCATGACCGTTTCCATGGTAGCATGGACACTCGGCGTTGCTCTCTTTGGTTTTCAGCTCACCGCATTGGGCGCGGCTGGAGACGT
>CAZHCQ010000055.1:0-11521 GCA_964531415.1 uncultured Gammaproteobacteria bacterium | reverse complement strand
CGGAGTTTTAGTGCGTGCGGGGCATACCGAAGCAACGGTAGACCTCGCGCGGCTTGCGGGGCTTGAACAAGCCGGCGCGCTCTGTGAAATTTTGAACACGAACGGCACCATGGCGCGCCAGACGGACTTAAAAAAACTCGCAAACCAACACGGGCTCAAAATACTCACCATTGCGCATTTAAAAGATTACCGCAGGCAAACCGAAAAATTGGTACTCAAAACCGCCGCCGCAAAACTGCAAACCGCGTTCGGGAATTTTAAAGTTCATGTGTATCGATCAATTTTTGAAGACAAAGAGCATATTGCTTTGGTGAAGGGAAATATTTTAAACCAGAGCCGCGTTTTGGTAAGAGTTCATTCTGCCTGCGTTACCGGCGATGTGCTTCACTCGCTCCGATGCGACTGCGGAGACCAGCTCAAGCTTGCTCTCCAAAAAATTGAAAAAAACGGCTCCGGCGTATTCCTCTATTTAAACCAGGAAGGCAGGGGAATCGGACTCACCAACAAAATTAAAGCTTATGCGCTTCAAGACCGAGGGCTTGATACCGTCACCGCAAATGAACGGCTCGGGTTTAAAGCAGACATGAGGGACTACCACATTGGCGCTCAAATTCTCCATGATCTCGGCGTTCGAACCATGAATCTTCTCACGAATAATGCATCAAAAATGCAGGGAATTGAACCCTATGGGCTTAAAATCAGCACACGCGTTCCGCTTGAAGTAAAGCCGAATAAAGTAAATCGGAAGTATTTAGAAACAAAAAAAGCCAAAATGGGGCACATTCTTCATGAGGTGTAAAACTATGCACGAACACTATATACAGCTTGCATGTGAACTTGCAAAAAAAGCAGGAAGCAGAACCTATCCTAACCCTTTGGTTGGCGCGGTTGTTGTAAAAAATGGAGAAATCATCGGCACAGGCTATCATCAAAATTTTGGCCGAAAGCACGCTGAAATAAACGCTCTTGAAAATTGCAAAGCAAGCCCCAAAGGGGCGGACTTGTACATAAATCTTGAACCCTGTTGCCACCACGGCAAACAGCCCCCCTGCATAGACGCGATTATCCGTGCGGGCATACGGCGCGTTATATTTTCCCTGTATGATCCAAATCCGCTTGTAAAACAAATAAGTAGCCGACAGCTAAAAAAAGCTCATGTTGAAGTTATCTCGGGAATCTTAAAAAAATCAGCAGAACGCCTGAACGAAATATATATGCACTATCAGAAAACAGGCACGCCGTTTGTGGCGCTCAAAATTGCTTCAAGCCTTGACGGAAAAATCGCAACAAAAAACGGCGATTCAAAATGGATTACCAATGAACAAGCACGCGCATACGCGCGATCGCTTCGCGAAGAATATCAGGCAATACTTGTTGGCGCAAACACGGCAATAAAAGACAATCCGCACCTTGGCGTACGAACGAAAGGTGCACAAGATCCGCTCCGCATTATTATTGACCCGCACGCGAGAGTTCCAAAACAAGCGCTCGTTTTTCGCGATGAAAATTATATGCATGTAACCGATAAAAACTTTTCTTTGCAGAAATTGCTCAAAAAGCTGGTAAAACAGGGGATTATCAGCATTCTCATTGAAGGCGGTTCTTTCACCCTAAGCTCGTTTATCACCGCAAAACTTGCGCAAAAACTATACTGGTTTTACGCCCCGATTATCATTGGCGGCACGCACGCGCTTCCGGCAATTCAAACACCAGACATTACAAAAGTGCGTTACGCATCAGTACTCAAAAATTGTTCGTACAAAACAATCGGCGACAATGTTCTTTTTGAAGGCTATTTTAAATAACAGTATGCTATAATTAAAGTATGCCCATCTCACCGCTCACGCCAAAACAATCTCCTGAAAAACTGTTTCCTGAACAAGGCATTCGCCCGTCTTCTTTGGAAACAGGCAAACAAGCGGAAAGCCAAGAACAAGCCGCCGAACGAAGACAAGAAAAAATAATTCCGCAAAAACGCGAAGCAGGAGAAAGCACGCCCGCGCCTATACAACCAATCCAAGCAGGAAACGCTTCTATCGCGCCAGAAGATGCGGAAAAACCCGAAGAGCTCAAAAATATTGAAATCATTCTTTCGGAAGGATTGCGCAAATTTTACGAACAGATGAATGATGCTGAAAAGGCTGAATTTAAACAAAGCGGAGAAGAAGCCGCAAGAAAAATCTACGAAACTCTGAACGACACAAAAATACAGCTTAAAAACATCGCGCGCGCTATCACGAAGCTTATCAAGGCATGGCTTGGAAAAATTCGCGGGGTGAACAAACATTTTCTTGAACAAGATGCAAAAATTAAAACCGATCGGCTGATTGAAATAAAAAGGAGGAAAGAAAATCTTAATTTCTAATCCAAAATGGAGATCTCGTTACTTTTTGAACTTGTACTGTTTTTTTCACTTTTTATTACAGCGCTTTTTGTTGTACGGTTTCTCTTGCACCGGCACGCGGCCAATAAAATAAGTTTTTCACAAAGAGTGCTACTTCTGACTTTGCCCAAGGAAGCAGAAGAATCAGACCAAAATTCGCAGGAAAAAAAAAAGGAAACAAAAGACATCATCGCGGTAGCTGAAAATTTATATGCAAACCTGTACGGCTTAAAAGACCAAAGCGCTTTAAGCCATTTTTTTTACGGCGAGCACACCTATATCACGCTTGAAATTGTGGCAATCGGAGGGCTCATTAAATTTTTTATTATTGTCCCCGCTCACATTCAGGGCTATGTGGAACAGCAAATCCACGCGCAGTACCCGCATGCGCAAATTGAAGACGTTGAAGATTACAATATTTTTTCTCCGACAAGCGATATAAAAGCCGCGTATCTCGGCTTCAAGCGAGACAGTATCTTTCCGGTTAAAACCTATAAAGATCAGCAATCTGACCCATTAAATGCGCTCACCAACTCATTGAGCAAAATACCGGAAATGGAGGGCGCGGCAATTCAGTTGACGATAAAGCCCGCCCACACTGCATGGACACAGCGGGGAATCAAAATCGCCTCCAACATGCAACAAGGGAAATCCCTCAAAGACGCGATGGGGCAGGGAACGGTCATGAAGAATGTAAGCGATGCGTTTTCAGGCGCAGTAACGGCAGGGCTTTCCGATGTACGCTCAAACTTCATCACCGCATCGGAGAAAGAAAGCGGGGGAGACAAAATAAAAAAAGATTATAAACTCTCTCCGCTTGAGGAAGAAATCGCGAAAGGGCTTGAGGCAAAAGCAAGCCTTCTTGGCTTTGAATGCAATCTTCGCATTGTAGTTGCAAGCGAAATTGCCGGGCGCGCTGAAATTCAGCTCAATAATATTATAAACGCGTTTGGCCAGTATGATTTAGCGCAAAAGGGTAACGGATTTAAAAAGCTCAAAATCCATTTTTGGAATCGCGATAGCATCATTGATGAATTCATTTTTCGCACATTCAATAAAAAACGCAAAATCATTTTAAACACGCAAGAGCTGACAAGCCTCTGGCATCCGCCTCTGCCGCAAACTGAAACCCCAAACATTTTATGGCTTGCGGCAAGAAAAGCCCCCGCGCCGGTTGAAATACCGCGGGAAGGAATTATGCTCGGCTATAACGTGTATCGGGGGGTGAAAACGATGATACACATGAAAGATGACGACCGCAGGCGCCATACCTATATCATTGGAAAGTCCGGATCCGGAAAATCAACGCTTATGCTCTCCATGATGATTCAGGATATTAAGGACGGAAAAGGAGTCGGCGTGATTGACCCTCACGGCGATTTAGTAGACGAAGCGCTCGCCCATGTGCCAAAAGACCGCATTGATGACGTATTATATTTTGAGCCGGCAAACACAGCGCGGCCCATGTCTTTAAACCTGCTTGAATATGACCCCACGTATCCTGACCAAAAAACATTCGTGATCAATGAAATGATTAAAATCTTTGACAAGCTGTATGATTTAAAAGCAACCGGCGGCCCGATGTTTGAGCAATACATGAGAAACTCCATGCTTTTAATTATGGACGATCCAGACTCCGGCTCAACTCTCCTTGAAATCTCGCGCGTTTTAGCAGATGAAAATTTCCGCAAATACAAACTCTCAAAATGCAAAACCCCGGTAGTCAAAGACTTTTGGGAAAAAGAAGCGCAAAAAGCCGGAGGCGAGGCCTCTCTCCAAAATATGGTGCCTTATATTACAAGCAAGCTCAACCCATTTATCGCGAACGATATCATGCGCCCGATTATTTCCCAGCAAAAATCCTCCTTCAACGTGCGCGACGTCATGGATAATAAAAAAATCTTACTCCTCAATTTAAGCAAAGGCCGCCTTGGGGAAATCAATGCGTATTTAATCGGTATGGTGATGGTAGGAAAAATACTCATGGCCGCTTTAAGCCGTACTGATCTTCCGAAAAACCAGCGGAGCGATTTTTACCTCTATATTGACGAGTTTCAAAATTTCATCACCGACAGCATTGCGATTATTCTTTCCGAGGCGAGAAAGTACGGGCTTGACCTCATCGTTGCGCATCAATACATCGGCCAACTCGTGAAAAACAACGACCAAACTATCAAAAATGCCATTTTTGGCAATGTGGGTACGCTCGTATCCTTTCGCATTGGCTCCGAAGATGCAAAGGAGATTGTGAAAGAATTTCAGCCGACATTTAATGAATTTGACCTCATTAACGTAGACAAGCATTCAGCAAACATCAAACTCTTAATTGATAATACCACCTCAAAGCCGTTCAATATGAAGATTGACTTGCCCGAAGACGGAAATGTTGAGCTTGCGGAAGCAATCAGGGATTTATCCAGACTGAAGTACGGCAGAGATCGGGCCGTCATTGACAAAGAAATTGCGGATCGCGTGAAAAAAGCAGAACTGCCGAAACCGCCACCTTTTTCGCCGTTTAAATCGCCATTTAGCTCCAGCTTGTCTTCAGATGATATATTTGGCACCAAATCTCCGCTTGCTCCGCCGCCGCTTTCTCCAAAACCTCCGCCACTGCCCTCAAAGCCAATCAATCCTCCTGCTCCTGTGCCGCAGGATTCAAAACCGCCAGCTGAAAAATCACAGCCCTCGGATAAAGAAATTGCAGATTTACTTTCATCAATGCTTACCGCACCGAAAGCTGATCCCAAAAAAGACGATCAGCCGTAATTAAAAATTTTATGAGAACAAAAAAAATTATTGTCCCCATAGAAATTTCTGCGCGCCATATTCACCTTTCCCAAAAAGATTTAGACACGCTTTTTGGAAAAGGGTATGAACTCAAACCGCTCAAACCGCTTTCACAAACACAACAATATGCCGCAGAGGAAATAGTGCAGATTGAAACATTTGCTTCGTGGGGCAAGCCGAAGGAAGAACGCTTCACCTTTGGCAAAGCGCCAAACAAAAATACCATCCGCATACTTGGGCCAGTACGCGACCACACCCAGCTGGAAATATCTTTAACCGATGCCATCAATTTAGGCATTAAACCGCAACTCCATGTATCGGGCGATATTAAAGGCACAAATCAAAAACTCGTGATTATTGGCCCAAAGGCGAGCTTATTTTATCGCGCGGCATTATTGTCCCGATCAGGCACATTCACGCGAGCGATAAAGACGCAGAAACATACGGGCTGAAAGACCGCCAAACCGTAACCGTAAAAACAGCCGGCTTGCGCCCGATCATATTTGCAGATGTTATCATTCGCGTGCATAAAACATTCCGCTGGAACATGCACATTGATGTTGACGAAGCAAACGCGGCCGGCGTTACAATGGGCGCGAAAGGAGAAGTAATTATATGATTTTAGTTCTTAACATAGGCAGTACCAGCATTAAATATAAAGTTTTTGAAAAACCGTCTCTTCGCATTGTGGAAAGTGTGAGCGTGTCAGGATTTTCAAATTTTGGAAAAAAACTTGAATCAATTTTCAAAGATCTGAAAAAATATTCTTTTGACCTCATCGGGCATCGGGTGGTTCATGGAGGAGGCGTATATCATCAGCCAACTCGTATTACAGAGGATTCGCTCAAAACCCTTACGCACCTTCAGAATTTGGCTCCTTTGCACAATCCGTTTAACCTCAAAGGCATTCACTTCGCACGCATAGCTTTTCCAAATGCACAGCACGTTGCGGTATTTGATACCGGGTTTTTCCACCATCTTCCGCAGTACGCACAACAGTACGCAATTCCTGCTTCTTTTTACCAAAAATACGGCATTAAAAAATTCGGCTTCCACGGCATTTCGCATGAATATGCGCTTATCATCGCGGCACAGCGCTTGCATAAAAAACCACATGAGCTTAACCTCATCACCTGCCATCTTGGTGGTGGAAGCAGTATCACTGCCATTAAAAAAGGCGTAGCAATTGATACCTCCATGGGATTTACCCCGCTTGAGGGAATTCCCATGGGAACGCGGCCAGGATCGCTTGATCCAGGGATTATCCTTGAACTGCTCATGAACAAAAAATACAAACTCTCGCCTAAAAAACTGTTTTATCTTCTGAACCACTCTTCCGGACTCAAAGGCATTTGCGGCAAAGATGATTTTCGCGAAATCATCGCCCTGCGCACAAAAAACAAAGCCGCGCGCCTTGCGTTTGATATGTTTATCTATCATATACAAAAACAAATCGGCGCATTTTATGCGGTGTTAGGTTCAGTGTCCGCCGTTGTATTTACCGGTTCTATCGGTTCGGGCAAAAGCATAACAAGAAATGCCGTCACAAAAAAACTGCCGTTTTTAAAAACAATTCCGATTCTTTCCATAAAGACAGACGAAGAATACATGATCGCAAAAAAAATTGTTACTCTTACTTAAGTACTCAACTCTCATGCAAACAAAATGGCGCATCGCGGAAAAAATATCAGATACGTTTAAAGAACAATTCAAGAAAATTCATGAAGATCTGCTCCAGCTTCTTGCAAACAGATCTCTTACGCTACAAAGCGATATTGATAATTTTTTGAACCCTGATTATCAACAGGACTTGCATTCTCCGTTTCTGTTTCAAGACATGAACACGGTTGTTGAGAGGGTCAAGCGGGCGGCAGAAAACAACGAGAAAGTACTGATCTATGGGGATTATGATGCTGACGGAGTATGTTCCTCGGTAGCGCTTCAAGAAACTCTCCTTATGTTCGGGGTATCAAGTTGCGACATATACCTTCCTCACCGCGAAACCGAAGGGTATGGGCTCAACAGCGGTATTGTTTCATATATAAAAAAAAATAACTATGATCTTTTAATTACGGTTGATTGCGGAACCACCAACACGGCAGAGCTTGCAGAGCTGAAAGTGCACAACATAGATGTAATCGTGTGCGACCATCACGTTGCGCCTGAAGAAAAACCTCCCTGCCTCGCGCTGATTAACCCCCGATTCAAGAAAGACACGTATCCCTATGAGTACCTTGCAAGCGGGGGAGTAATTTATAAAGTTATTCAGGCGCTTGCTGAAAAAAAAGATGAATTTGCCAAAGCAACGGCTCTGCCCGACGGCTTTGAAAAATGGGCGCTTGATTTAGCTGCAATCGCCACCGTTGCAGACATGATGCCGCTTGTCGGAGAAAATAGGGTGCTCGCGCGCTATGGGCTTGTTGTGTTGAATAAGACGCGCCGCATTGGCTTAAAAGCGCTTATTGAAAAAGCAAAGTGTACCCCTGGAACACTTGAGAGCTACCATATTGGCTTCATCTTAGCCCCGCGCCTAAACGCCGCTGGGAGAATGGATCACGCAAACACTGCCGTGTATTTACTGCAAGAAACCAATTACGCAAAAGCGCTTGCAATTGCCGAAGAGTTAAACCAAACAAATACAGAACGCCAAGCCCTCACTGAACGCATTGTACGCGAAGCAATTCTTCAGATTGAAGAAAACAAGACGCATGATAAGGTACTTGTTGTTGCAAATACGATTGAGGGTGAATGGCCAACCGGCGTTGCAGGCCTTGCCGCCGGACGAATTTCACAAAAATACCACCGCCCGGTATGCGTGATCGGCCGTTCCGCAACCGGGGTAACCGGATCCGGCCGCAGTATTCCCGCCTTTGACATCACTGCGGCGCTCAAACAATGTTCTCATTTGCTTTCTAAATTTGGAGGGCATCCGCAAGCATGCGGGTTTACCTTAAAATCAGAAGATCTTGTTGCGGAATTTCGGAACGCTCTCAACAAAATTGCGGATCAGCACATTACCGAGGATGATCTTATTCCACTGCTTGCCCTTGACATGGAAATTGCGTTTGAATGCCTTACCTGGCAATTTTTTGACGATATACAAACCATGAAACCGTTTGGGCAAGGAAATCAAAAACCTCGTTTTGCAAGCTTTCGTGTTGAGGTGCGTGCGCTTCAGCTTGTTGGGGCAGAAAAAAAACATCTGCGGCTTACGCTTTCACAGGGAAATTCTCAAAAACAAGCAATTGCATTCGGCTTCGGGCACCTGACAAATGATACAACAAAATTTCCAATACAAGTGAGAAGCTTTATTGATATTGCGTTTGAATTTGAGGTAAACGAATGGAACGGCAACAGAGAGCTTCAGCTCAATATTTTGGATATAAAAATGCAACAATAACCTATGTTCAAACTTTTTACAGACGGGGGAGCGCGGGGGAATCCTGGACCGGCCGCGATTGGCGCGGTAATTCAAGATACTAAAGGAAATGTTATTGCTGAAATTTCTGAATATATCGGCACAGCAACAAATAACTATGCAGAATACAGCGCGCTGATGAAAGGCCTCGCCCGCGCTCGCGCACTCGGTTGCAGTGAAATCGCATGCTTTCTAGACAGCGAGCTCGTGGTGAAACAATTAAATGGGCAGTATAAAGTAAAAAACAAAGATTTGGCAAAATTATTTATACACATTCATAATGTGAGGCTTAAGTTCAAAAAAATCACCTTCAGCGCTATTCCGCGCGAAAAAAACAAACTCGCTGACAAATTAGTAAATCAAGCACTTGACAAAGCACATATTATTTGACTAAACTAGTTATAGAAAAAGTCCTTGCGCACACCTGATGATCGCCCGCCTCGGCGGGAGGAAAGTCCGAACACCGAGATCATGGCAACACCATGATCTAAAAAGAATAGTGGGTAACGCCCACCCGTTCAGAGCAAAAAAGCTTGCTTTGCCCATAACGCAAAAACGCGTTTTTAAGCAAAGCAGGGCCATGAACGAGGGAAAGTGCCACAGAAACTAAACCGCCCGCCTTTCTTTAAAATGGCGGGTAAGGATGAAAAGAGTGGTGTAAGAGACCACAACCATAGCTCGTGAGAGCCATGGGAAGGTAAACCCTATTCCGGTGAAAGGCCAAATAATGGTAGGCCGTTAGAGGCGTACAGCAATGTGCGTCCTAGATAGATGATCATCGCCCCCACACGGGGGAACAGAATTCGGCTTATAGGCATGCGCAAGGGCTTTTTTGAATGGAAGTTGGAAATTGTTTGTATAAAAACGAGTTAGCCAGTTCGCGAGCTAAAAAGGTGTGTTTCGCATTTGACTTATTTTCCCTAAAACATATAATTGGAGTAACGAACTATCATTATTTATGCGTACCATAGGCCTAAAATCAGTTGTATGGAAAGAGGGGGACTACTACATCTCACAGTGTCTTGAGGTGGATGTTTCTAGTTTTGGCAAGACAAAAAAAACAGCCCTTGATAACCTCCACGACGCGCTCGAATTGTATTATGAAGATATTCCGCTTCCACAAAAAATAACGGTAAAAAATCCTACCATTGCTTCTGTTCCGCTCCAATATGCCTAAACAATATCCAGTGAGGCTCGTAGTGCAAGTCCTTGAAAGCAAGGGCTTCTTTTACGGAACATTTAGATCCATTTTACAGCAGTCACAACTGCGAGAAAGTAATTTTGATAAGAAAAAGTAAGTCAAATATATCGTATTTGACGATTAACCTATCCCCTAAGGGCTTTTTTGTATACAAATTTTTTATCCTATGTTAGAGTAAAGCCGTAGAAATTAATCTCATATCTATGCCTATCAAAACCAAACCGGCGGCAATTTCTTTTCCGCTTACAAGCCTGAAACCTCTTTATATGAGCAATCGGGGTAGAAAGAACACAATAGTTTTTGAGGCGGATGTGAATGCTCTCAAAAAAGTCAACGAACCAAACACTATTGATGAAATGGTAGCGGAAGCAAGGCTGGAATACGCTCTCGGTAAAACAAAGACTTTTACTTCCGCAGAGGCGCTCATCAAGGAGTTGCGTTCCTAGTATGTTATGAAGCTCAACCGTTCCACACGATTTAAAAGATCATTTAAAAAACAATAACAACTATGGGACTATTCAATTTTTTTAAAAAACAAACTCAAACAAGATCACCATTAGAAAAATTTGAGGCAATAAAGGCTTCGGTGAAATTACATACAAAATCTCTGACTGATGATAATTATGATAGTTTAAATTCAAAGGGCAACGCTGCCAAGGCAATATTTCAGACAATTGATAAAATACAACGCCAAAAAATGGGTGATGAACAAAAAAATAAATTAGACAAACTAGATGCAATAAAACATGTGTTAGATATACTTGAAACAGAAGTGAGCAATGGACACATAAATGAAGTTGAACTTCAAGAAATTTTAAACTCAAAAGAGTTTAAAGACTACACTCAAGTTGATCCAAGCTTGTAGCTTGAACCATTGATTTATGCCTCGCCCCAAAATTTGACTTATTTTTGCTAAAACATATAGATGAATATAGTCTGTGTCATTCCCGCGAAAGCGGGAATCCAGAGTATTTTCTATATGCCAAACACCTACTACATATACATTTTAGCAAGCAAGCGCAATGGTACATTGTATATTGGTGTTACCAATAATTTACATAGGCGCATGCAGGAGCATAAAAATAAAATTATTCATGGGTTTAGTGCAAAATATAATGTTGATCAGCTTGTATATTATGAAGCTACAAGAGATATAGGAGAAGCATTAATGAGAGAAAAACAGCTTAAGAAATGGAAGCGCAAATGGAAACTTGCATTGATTGAGGGGATGAATCCGAAGTGGGAAGATTTAGTTGAAAAATCTGGATTCCCGCTTTCGCGGGAATGACACACTGAGCAGTTACAGATGAAAAGATTAATTAAAACTATCATATGTTATACATAATCAATCTAATATTGGGTGCATTATGATTAAGGGGTTCTATGGAATTGTTTGGTATTGTAGAAAAAAATCCACTCAATACGCCCCTTACCGTACTAAGGCATCCTATTTTATATAAAATTGCCTCACCGTCGCTTGTTTTAGCCATTCAAGCAATAAATGGATATTTAATAACAAAAAACTTTTTACATATAATACTACTTCCAATACTTACCTTCGTTGTACAGTTTCTAATGACCATCATAATTCGGGAATTTCCAAAAAGGACGCAGTTTTCAATGTTATTAAATCCGGTAATTCATAATGTTATATTTTCAATTACTCTAACAGCCTCGGCAATTTTCAATTTAATCAGCCTCATCATCTAACAGCGTGCATCCGGTTCCTTTT
>CAZHCQ010000054.1:0-10864 GCA_964531415.1 uncultured Gammaproteobacteria bacterium | reverse complement strand
TTTTGTTGTCAAGTATTGACATTGATTCCGCAAGTATGCTAACGTGCGGAAGTACGAATTTCAGCATGCAGTATGCATCTTCTGGGGCAGTAGCAGTGGGCTCTTTCCTCGGATATAACGTAATGCATAAAACATTATCCTCACGAATACCTAGTTAAATGTCCCTTTTAAATAATACACAGGGCTTTTTTTATGTTGCTGTGGTTTTTTTAACTTCTTTCACAACTCTATCGTTTAACATATAATCATACTCCCATGCTATCTTCTCCAAAGACGCGAAAATTTTTTACTCACTTTCGGGAAGTCCTGCCGCTTCCAAATTTAATTGAAATTCAGCACCGGTCGTATGAGTGGTTTTTCAGAGAAGGGCTTCGCGAGCTGTTTGACGAGTTCTCGCCCATTAAAGATTTTATCGGGCGGGATCTTGAACTCTATTTTGAAGATTTTTATCTTGATGAGCCAAAGTTTGATGAAGTAACGGCGCGCGCGAAAAACACCACATACGAAGCCGCGCTGCGCGTGCAGACGAAACTGGTGAACAAAAAAACCGGAGAAATTAAAGAGCAGGAAATTTTCATGGGCGATATTCCCCTGATGACGAGCCGCGGCACATTCGTGATTAACGGCATTGAGCGCGCGGTGATTTCCCAGATTATCCGTTCATCCGGCGTTTTTTTTACGTCAAATTTGATCCGCAACCAGCGCTATTATGGCGCAAAAATTATTCCAAACCGCGGCGCATGGCTTGAATTTGAAACAGACGGGAATAAAGTAATATGGGTAAAGATTGACCGCAAGCGCAAAGTGGCAGTCACGAGCATGTTGCGCGCATTTGGGTATGGATCTTCTGCAGAAATTCGCGAGTTGTTTGTATCGGTAGACGGCGAAGGTGAAGATTCTCATATTGACGCGACTTTGAAGAAAGATATCACGCAAGATGAAGCAGAGGGGCTCATTGAGATATATAAGCGCATTCGCCCGGGAGATTTGGCAACTGTTGAGAATGCGAAGAGCCTGATTTATTCCATGTTTTTTAATTTTGACCGCTACGATTTTGGAAGAGTCGGAAGATATAAAATAAACCAGAGATTTTTAAAAAGTATTCCAAATACGCGGGAGAACAGAATTCTCTTAAAAGAAGACGTTGTGGATATTATTAAAGAAATTATTAAGCTCAATATTTCGCAGGAAGAGGCAGATGATATTGATCACTTGGGGAACAGGAGAATCCGCACCGTGGGCGAACTGCTTCAGAATAAAATGCGCATCGGGCTTTCCCGCATGGAGCGCATTGTGAAAGATCGCATGAGCACGCACGATATTGCAACGATTACGCCGAATGTGCTTATTAATTCGCGGCCGATTATCGGGGTGGTAAAGGAATTTTTCATGTCGTCCCAGCTTTCGCAGTTTATGGACCAAACGAATCCGCTCGCAGAGCTTGAGCACAAGCGCCGCATTTCAGCAATGGGGCCTGGCGGCCTTTCGCGCGAACGCGCAGGGTTTGAAGTGCGCGATGTGCACCGAACCCACTACGGGAGAATTTGTCCGATTGCAACGCCTGAAGGCCCGAACATTGGGCTGGTGGGGCATTTGGCCTGCTATGCGCGGGTGAATGATTACGGATTTATTGAAACGCCGTTTCGGAAAGTAGAGCGCGATGTTCCAAACGACGGAAAGAGCGCACTCGGGAAAATTGCCCGTGGAGATGCGAAAAACGAGAGCGGAAAAGTTATCGTAAAACACGGTGAGAAAATTACTGCAGAGCAGGCAAAAGCGCTCGCACGCATTCCGTCGCTGAAGAACATTGTGGTGAAAGCAAAGGTTACCGATGATATTGTGTATCCGGATGCGTTTTTGGAGGAGCAGGGAACCACCGCGCCGGCAACCACCCTTATTGACGAGGAAGGATATTTTATTCATGAAAAAGCTGAAATGAGAATTAAGGGACAGCCTTCTTTTGACGCGGTTGAAAAAATTGATTATGTAGATGTGTCCCCAAAACAGATTGTAAGCGTAGGCACAGCGCTGATTCCTTTTCTTGAAAGTGATGATGCAGTGCGCGCGCTCATGGGAACGAACATGCAGCGCCAGGCCGTATCGCTTATTAATCCGGAGGCTCCGGTTGTTGGAACCGGCGTTGAAGCACGGGCTGCGCGTGATTCAGGGCAAATGGTGATTGCAGAGGAAGACGGCGAGGTGGTGTATTTAGACGGCGCAAAAGTGATCGTGAAAAACAAGAAAAGCGAAGAGAAAATATATCAGCTTACCAAATTTCAGCGTTCAAATGCGTCAACGTGTATTAATCAGCGGCCGATCGTCAACAAAGGCGACAAAGTAAAAAACGGCGACGTACTTGCGGACGGCCCGTCCATGCAGAATGGTGAACTTGCGCTTGGGCAGAACGTCATGGTGGCGTTTATGCATTGGGAGGGGTGGAACTATGAAGATGCAATTATTCTTTCAGAACGCCTCGTGCACGAGGATCTCTACAGCTCAATTCACATCAAAGATTATTCTATTGATATCCGCGACACCAAGCTTGGGCCTGAACTCGTAACCTACGATATTCCGAATGTTGGAGAGGATAAGTTAAAAGATTTAGACGAAGAGGGTATTATTCGCGTCGGGGCGCAGGTAAAGTCAGGCGATATTTTGGTGGGAAAGATTACGCCAAAAGGAGAAACAGAGCTTTCCGCGGAAGAAAAACTTTTGCGCGCGATCTTTGGAGAAAAGGCAAAAGACGTGAGGGACAGCTCCTTGTATCTTGAACATGGGGAGCACGGGAAAGTGGTTGACATAAAAATTTTCTCGCGTGATGATGGGGACAAACTCGCCTCTGGGGTGCTCAAGACCATTCAGGTTTCAGTCGCCAATTTACGAAAAGTGCAGGTGGGGGACAAGATGGCAGGCAGACACGGAAACAAAGGCGTGATTTCAAAAATTTTACCGCAGGAAGATATGCCGTTTTTAGCAGACGGCACTCCTATTGATATTATTCTAAGCCCGCTTGGCGTTGCTTCCCGCATGAATTTAGGCCAAATTCTGGAAACGCATTTAGGGCTTGCCGCAAGAAAGCTCGGCATCACCGTGGCGTCTCCTGCCCTTGGAGGCGTGAAAGAAGAAACAATCAGAGATCTGCTTGAGCAGGCGGGGTATGGAAAGAACGGCGGAAAACTTCAGCTGTATGATGGGCGCAGCGGAAGGCCGTTTGATAAACTCACCACCGTAGGAATTATTTATATGATGAAGCTCAATCACATGGTTGAGGATAAAATTCATCAGCGTTCAATTGGGCCATACTCGCTTGTAACCCAACAGCCTTTAGGCGGAAAGGCGCAGTTTGGCGGGCAAAGATTTGGCGAAATGGAAGTGTGGGCGCTTGAAGCATACGGCGCCGCGCACACCTTGCAGGAAATTTTAACGATTAAATCCGATGATGTGCCGGGCAGATCAAAAACCTACGAGTCTATTATTAAAGGCGAGCCAATCAAGAGGCTCAATACGCCGGAATCATTTAATGTGCTCGTTCGAGAAATTAAGAGCCTTGGGATTAACGTGCAGTTGAAAACTTTGGATGGGGAAGTATTCCGCAATGAGATCGGAAGCGAAGAAGATTTGACAATTTCAAAAGAACGCGCAGGCGCTCCTCCTCAAGGGGCGGACAGTGCGTAATTGAATTTATTCCACCCCCGCTTCGGCGGGCTAAGATAATGCGTTTTATTTTTTAACTACGAGCTTTTTTATGAATCAATTTTCTTCCCAGCAGTTTTCAACAGGCGTGCAAGCGAGCGATTTTGACGCAATTAGCTTGCGGCTTGCATCCCCCGAGGATATTCTAAGCTGGTCCCACGGCGAGGTAACAAAGCCCGAAACAATTAATTACCGTACGCAAAAAACCGAAAAGGACGGGTTGTTTTGTGAGCGAATTTTCGGCCCCACAAAAGACTGGGAATGCTATTGCGGAAAATACAAGCGGATACGGTACAAGGGAATTATTTGCGACAAATGTGGCGTTGAGGTAACTCGTTCGCTGGTGCGGCGCGAGCGCATGGGGCATATTGCGCTTGCAAGCCCGATTGCGCATATTTGGTTTGTGCGCGGAGTGCCCTCCCGTATCGGCATGGTGCTTGACATACCGCTTCAGGCGCTTGAAAAAGTAACCTATTTTGCAAGTTTTATTATTTCACGGGTTGACGAAGTACTCAAAGCGGAAGCAAAGGAACAGGTGAACCATGAATGTAAGGCAAAGAAAAAAGCCCTTGAGAATTCGTATAATCAGAAAGTAAACCAGATAAAAATGTCAGGCAAGGTTGAGAAAAAAGATTCCAATGAAATTGAAAGATTACTCGATGTTGAAGCAAAGCAGTTGGAGAAAGATTTAAGCGAGCTTGATAAAGCGGTAAAGACTGCGAAAAAAGAGCTTGAGAGTATTTCCGAGAAAGCAATTATTAGCGAGGCAGAGTATCATGATTTATCTTTGAAATATGGGCATATTTTTGAGGCTGGCATTGGCGCCGAAGTTATCCGCGAGCTTTTAGAGCGGGTGGATATTGAAAAAGAGGCAGAGGCCGTGAGCGCTGAATTGGCATCTGCGCCGGATGGGAAAATCAAGAAACTGACAAAACGCCTGCGTTTGTTTAAGGCATTGAAACAGAACGGCATCAAACCGGAATGGATGGTGTTTACCATGCTCCCGATTCTTCCCCCGGATCTTCGCCCTATGGTTCAGCTTGACGGCGGGCGTTTTGCCGCGTCTGACTTAAACGATCTCTACCGCAGGGTGATCAACCGCAATAACAGGCTGAAGCGTTTGAAAGATTTAAACGCGCCTGAAGTGATTGTTCGAAATGAAAAGCGCATGCTCCAGGAGGCGGTAGATGCGCTCATTGACAACAATGCGAGGCACGGCAAAACCGTGATGGCTTCAACCGGGCAGAGCAGAGTGTTAAAGTCTATCGCGGATATGCTGAAGGGCAAGCAAGGAAGATTCCGCCAGAATCTTTTGGGCAAGCGCATTGATTATTCAGGCAGAAGCGTGATTGTCGTGGGGCCGAATTTGAAGCTCCATGAGTGCGGCTTGCCGAAAGTAATGGCGCTTGAGCTGTTTCGCCCCTTTGTGATCAGCCAGCTGATTAAGCTTGAATTTGTGCATAACGTGCGGAGCGCGAACCGGTTTATTGAGAGCGGACGGCCTGAAGTATGGGATATTTTAGAATCAATCACGAACGACGCGCATGTGCTTTTAAACCGTGCCCCTACCCTTCATCGTTTGGGTATTCAAGCGTTTAAGCCTCTGCTGATTGAAGGAAAAGCAATTCATCTGCACCCTCTGGTATGCGCGGCGTTTAATGCTGACTTTGACGGCGATCAGATGGCGGTTCATGTGCCGCTTACTGAAAAAGCGCGATGGGAAGCGGAGCACATTATGCTCTCCTCTCTGAATCTTTTAAAGCCCGCAACCGGAGATCCAATCACCTTTCCAAGCCAAGACATGGTGCTCGGAGCCTACTACATGACCGCCATGAATAATCCGGATGGGCCTGCGCGTGCGGCGTTTTCTGATTATCATGAAATATTGCTTGCGTATGAGCGGGGAGGCATCGGGATTCAAGACAAGATTCTTTATGCTTCTTTTGGCAAGATTATTGAAACAACCCCGGGCAGAGTGATTTTTAGCGAGCTACTCCCGGAAGAACTGAAGCCAGTAAATAAAAAGCTGGATAGAAAGGAGCTTCGCGGATTGGTGAGCAAGAGTTTTGAAATATGCGGGCGAGAACGCACAGTGGTGTTTTTGGATAAAATGATGGAAACTTCTTTCAAGTATTTAACAACCTCCGGAATTTCATGGGGTATGGACGACCTGCCGGTGATTGCCGATAGAGACGAGCTTTTGGAGATCGGGCAAAAAGAAGTTGACCATATTATTGAACAGTATCACGGCGGGCTTTTGTCTCCTGAAGAAAAGCACGCGAAGGTTATTGAGGTGTGGTCAAAAGTCAAGGATAAGGTTACGGCGAAAGCAAAGGAAGCTCTCCTGCGAGTGGGGGGGGATCAAAACCCCGTGTATACGATGATTGATTCAGGCGCTCGCGGAAGCTGGGGACAGCTTATTCAGATGCTCGGCATGAAAGGTCTGGTAACGTCCCCATCCGGAGAAACCATTGAACTGCCGGTGAAGGGAAACTTCAAGCAGGGGTTTGACGTTCTTGAATATTTTATTTCCACGCATGGGGCGCGAAAAGGGCTTTCCGATACCGCACTCCGCACTGCAAACGCAGGGTATCTCACGCGGCGTCTTATAGATATTGCGCAGGAAATGGTGGTAACCGTTGAAGACTGCAAAGACACAGAAGGGCTGATTATGAATAAAGCCGAGAGTGAACAGATGGCAAAAACTTTGCAGGAGCGTATTAAAGGACGTTTTATTGCAGAGGATCTGAAAGACAAAAAGGGAAATGTGGTTATCAAGAAAGGCACGCTGATGGAACAGCCGCAAATAGAATCGTTTATGTCGCTTGAAGTTGAATCAGTGAAGATTCGTTCGGTATTGACGTGTAAAGCGAACTACGGCGTATGCCGTACGTGCTATGGATGGGATTTAGGGCACAATAAGCTCGTGGAGCTTGGCATGGCGGTTGGAATTATTGCGGCACAAAGCATTGGAGAGCCCGGCACACAGCTGACGATGAAAACTTTTCATACTGGAGGAGTTGCGGAAAAAGATATTACGCAGGGGCTTCCGCGCGTTGAGGAGATATTTGAGGCGCGTCCGATTAAAAAAGGAGCGGTGTTAAGCGAGATTGACGGAAAAGTAAAAGTGAATGTGAAAGATCGGGATAAAGTTATTACCGTTACAAGCCAGGATGGAAAAACAACCCGGGAATATGCAGTTCCCTACGGAGTGAGCATTCTTGTTTCAAATGGGGATTTAGTAAATATCGGCGATGCGCTTTCCGAAGGCTCCATTGATTTGCACGATTTGCACCGTTTGAAGGGAATTCTCGCGGTGCAGAAATACATCATTCGGGAAATTCAGCATATTTATTTTTCTCAAGGGCAAGATTTAAACGATAAGCATATTGAGGTAATTTGCCGCCAGATGTTTTCCCGCGTGTATGTTGCGGATGAGGGGGACACGGAATATCTCCCGGGAGACGTGGTAGACAAGACAGAAATGTTGAGAAAAAATGCGGCGCTGAAAAAAGAGGGGAAACAGTCGGCAGTGTACGAGCAGTTATTCCTCGGTATGACAAAAGCCGCGCTTTCAACATCTTCATTTTTGGCGGCGGCTTCGTTTCAGGAAACAGCGCGCGTATTGATTGACGCCGCGGTAACCGGCAGCACAGATACGCTCCGTTCTTTGAAGGAAAACGTAATTATTGGCCGCGTTATTCCGGCCGGCACCGGGTTTGATGCGAGGAAGTATGAGGTGTAGTGAATGCCATGAATGTTGCCAATGGAGGTGATTGAAGAGTATTGAGAAAATTTTTGTTCCTAATCCTCATGGTAAAGATATTGGCGTACCAATTTTACTCGCAATTATCGCGCAGATAGGCATCACGCGTGAGGAGTTTTTAAAGAGAGGGTAAACGTGAAGAGTTTATGCCAAAAAAGAAAAAAATTTCAGCAGAGAAAGAGGCGCAAGGAGAGGTAGATGATTCATTTTTTCTCTCTCCCGCGGCAAAGGTGGGAATTTTAATAACCGTGTTGTTGGCGCTTGCGGCGATCGCAGTGCTTTCGCTCTTTGGGCTTGCCGACCCGTTTGGATTTTATCTCGGCGCCGGGTTGAGGCTGGCATTTGGGCGCGTGTATTGGGTATTTCCGATGATCCTCTTGTTTGCGTCATATTCCGTGCTTCGCGGTTACAATTCCTCGGATCAGGTGGGGTGGGTGCGTATTATGTTTCAGGTGCTGTCGTTTTTAGGAGTGTTATTTGCGGTAAGCGGATTATTTCATGTGTTTTCGAATCAGCCTTCCATCATGAGCCAAATTCGGCAGGGCGGAGCAGGCGGATATGTAGGGTTTGCAATAGGGTATCCCCTGTATCGTTTTTGGGGGCTTTCCGCAAGCGCGATTATTCTTGCATCGGTCATTCTCATTTTTTTGTTTATTATTTTTGACCGCGCCGTAGTCGCTTTGTTTGTGTTATTGCAGGGAGCTTTGAAAACCCTGTGTGCTTCCCTAGTGCGTTTTTCAAAATATCACTCTACCGCCAGTGAACAAGGCGCAGAGAGCGTTGCCTCTTCGTTTGTTAGAGAAACCGGCGACAAAGTAGCTATCAAAGGCGTGCAAGAGGAAGACAGCGCACGTGCAGAAGAAGATGGAGAGGCGGTGAAGGTGCCGTTTTTCCGGCGCGCGCTCATGCACAGGAGCGGGCAAGAGGATGGACGTATAGAAAAGCTAGAAAGCATGGCGCTTGTTTCCCATAGAGCGCGAAAAATTGATTTGCCGCTCAATTTGCTTCACGTCACGTCAGACAAGCCAACGCCGGGTAATTTAAAGCAGAATAAAGAGATTATCAAAGAAACACTTGCAAGTTTTCACATACCGGTTGAGATGGGGGAGGTGCATATCGGGCCAACCGTAACGCAGTACTGCTTACTGCCTCTTCGCGGGGTGAAGCTTGCCCGCATCGTTGCGCTACAGAGGGATTTATCTCTTGCGCTTGCGGCGCGCCATTTGCGCATAGAAGCGCCCATCCCAGGGAAGGCTCTTGTTGGCATTGAAATTCCCAATGAAACATCCGCTATCGTGAGCCTGCATGAAATTCTCTCATCCGCGATATTTAAAAATAGAGAATCTTCGCTTTCGCTTGCGCTTGGAAAAGACGTGTCAGGCAACCCTCACCTTGCGTCAATGGAAACAATGCCGCATCTTTTGATTGCAGGCGCGACCGGTGCAGGGAAAAGCGTGATGATTAACGCAATGATTGTATCGCTCCTCTATCAAAACTCGCCGGATGATTTAAAGCTGATTCTTGTTGATCCAAAGCGCGTGGAGCTTTCAATATACAACGACATTCCGCACCTTTTAACGCCGGTTGTGGTGGACATTAAGAAAATTATTAATGCGCTCCGCTGGTGCGTGAGCGAGATGGAGCGCCGCTATGAACTGTTGTCTGAATACCATAAGCGCAATATTGCAAGCTACAATAAAACCGCAGAGGAAAAATTGCCCTATATTGTATTTATTATTGACGAGATGGCGGATTTGATGTCCAGCGCAGGCAAGGATGTTGAAGCGCTCGTGGTACGGCTTGCACAGATGTCCCGCGCGGTTGGCATTCACTTGGTGCTCGCAACACAGCGCCCGAGCGTTGATGTGATTACCGGGTTGATTAAAGCGAATATGCCCTCTCGTATTGCGTTTGCGGTTGCAAGCCAGATTGATTCGCGGACAATCTTAGATGTTTCAGGCGCCGAGAAACTGCTCGGGCGGGGAGATATGCTTTACCTTGGGGCTGATCTTGGGAAACCACGCAGATTGCAAGCGCCGTTTGTATCTGAAGAGGAGGTCAAAAATGTTGTGCAGAAGCTCAAAGAGCAAGCGGCGCCGGAGTATGTGGAGGAAGTAACCCAAAAACGTTCCTATTCAGAAGGTCTTGGTGTGCCGGTGTATGGGGATTTTTTCCAAGGCGCCGAGGTGGATGACGATTTGTATGAACAGGCGCGCGAAATTGTGGTAAAGTACCAAAAAGCGTCAGCGAGCATGCTTCAGCGCTATTTGCGCGTAGGATACGCCCGCGCCGCACGGCTTATTGACCTTCTAGAAGAGCGCGGCGTGATCGGCGCGGGAGACGGCGCAAAGCCGCGCGAAGTGCTTGCGGGGAATTCTTCCAATCGTCCTCTGGGGGGCAATGAAGTTGAAGCTGATGAGTGGGGCGAAGAAGAGGGGGACGAAGATATAGTATAAAGATAATATATTTCTCATGTTTCATCGTAAAAAAATTGTAACCCAGCAAACGCTTGGCGAATACCTGCGCAAAGTGCGGTTGGGGCGGGAAGTTTCGCTTGAGGACGTTGCGCAAAAAACAAGAATTAATGTGAAGTACCTGCGTGCGATTGAAGGAGGGGCATATGTGGACATTCCAATCGGCGAAATTTATCTTCTCAACTTTATTAGGGTGTACGGTGCATTTTTAGGCGTGAATATTAAAAAAATAGTCGCACAGCATCACGCAGAAAAGCATGTGATGGAGCGGCGCCTGCAGCACCGTGCGCTTGGAACAAAACGAAAATTTTCGCTTGTTGATTTTATTATGAATCCGAATGTGTTGCGGTTTTCCGCACTTTCGCTCGTTTTTGCGGCGCTGATTTCTTATTTTGGGTATCAGGCGTTTTTGAGCAGCGCAAAGCCGGACTTGATTATTTCATACCCAACTGATAACCTTGTGGTAACCAAGCCGCGCATTATGGTACGCGGGGAAACTGAACCAGAAGCGGACCTAAAAATAAACGATCAAAATGTACTCGTGAAAGAATCCGGCTCATTTGAAGAGGAGATTGATTTAAAATCAGGCATTAACCTTATTGTGGTTACTGCGTCAAAAAAAAATAAACATGCGGCAAAAGCAGTTCTGCGGGTGTTAGTAAATGAAAGCGCCCCGCGCGATATATCCTTCCTGCGTTAATTATGTAGAGACGCGCTGGTAGAGACGCGCTGGTAGAGACGCGCTAATAGCGCGTCTCTACATTAATTTAATATTTATTATTTATTCGGGCCGATACACGCATATGCCGAAACAACAAACCGAAGATGATGAGATCATCGCGCCAAAAGTTGACAGCGCGCAAAAACAAAAAGCAGTTCTTGAAGCCATGAACCAAATTAAAGAGCGTTTTGGGGAAGGTTCAATTATCAA
>CAZHCQ010000053.1:0-25717 GCA_964531415.1 uncultured Gammaproteobacteria bacterium | reverse complement strand
AGGGCGGAGCAAACGCGCCGTGGCAGCAGGTGATAAATAGCATGGGGAGCGGCGCAGTACCGTATCAGGATCCTATTCATGAGCTCGGCGTGTGTACCCCAAACACTTCGTATTACGATCCGAATACGTGTTATATTGTACCTGAATATCGCACGTCCATTAGAGAAAATTTCTTAACAAGCATTCGTCCATCACAGTACTTATGTATGCCAAATTCGTATGCGTATCAGTATGAAATTGGCTTGAATTCTGCAGGGAAAAGCTGTTATGTGCAAATGAAAAATACCTGCGATGGATCGTGCGAGTGGGATGCGTCGGGTACGCCTGTACCTCCTGATACCGCGGCGCGGTGTTTCCCAAAAAGCGATGCAGAGTATCGTTTCTATATGAATTTTGAGTATAACCCTGGTGGCTGGTGCACAGGCCAAAATGGGAATGAAGCGCAGTGTGAGGCAATAAAATTTTGTGATTATAACTCGGATACGGAGCAGTGCTTCTTGAGCGGCGGCATATTTGACCAGCCCGTATGCGCCTTAGCACAACACGCATTTGACGTGATGTATCAATCTGGGCAATAATATAAAAATTATGATTTTTTCAGATCGGGATATTAAAAAAGCAATTGCAGAGAAACGGATTGCCATAACGCCCTATAATGAAGAAAAAGTTCAGCCTGCTTCTTATGATTTGCAGTTGGACAAGCATTTTCTGATTTTTTCGCGCGCGTCACATTATGTGATTGATGCGAAAAAACCGGTTGATCACCTCATGGTTTCCCATGAAATTGACGATGAAACGCCGTTCGTGCTTCATCCGGGAGAATTTGCTCTTGGCCTGGTTCTGGAGCGCATTGGCGTTTCAAATGAGGTGGTGGGCAGGCTTGAGGGCAAAAGCTCGCTTGGAAGGCTCGGGGTTATTGTGCACGCAACCGCAGGGTTTTTGGACCCGGGCAATGAACTCAAAATGACTCTGGAACTGCATAATATTGGGCCGCTTCCGGTATTGCTTTATTATAAAATGCCCATTGCGCAGATGTCGTTTGAGGCGTTAAGCTCGCCGTGCGAAAGGCCTTATGGAACCAGCAAACTTGGAAGCAAGTACTTTGGGGCAGATAAGCCGCAAGCCTCGCAAATGTATAAAAATTTTTTATGAAAGTCCGCATAAAACGTATTGACCATTCTCTCCCGCTTCCATCGTACGCAACAGGCGGGTCTGTTGCGATTGATCTGTGCGCGCGCGAAGACGCATTGGTGCCGGCCCGGGCGATTGCAAAAATCCCCATGAATGTGATTATTGAAGTGCCGATCGGTTATATGCTCGTTGTGGTGCCCCGCTCAAGTACGCCGCAAAAAAAGGGAATATCCATTCCGCACGGCATTGGGGTGATTGACCAGGATTTTTGCGGCCCAAAAGACGAGGTGAATTTACTGGTATTTAATTTTACAGACGCGCCGGTAGCAGTTCAAAAAGGCGAGCGCATTGGGCAGGCGGTTTTTGTAAAAATAGAAAAGCCTGAAATGGTTGAGGTTGACACAGCGCCACTTGCTCGTACGCGGGGAGGCTTTGGCGCTACGGGATAGATTTTCCATGGTTATACGCGTAGGGACAGGTCGCGACCTGTCCCTGCAAATGCGTAATTCTTCATGAACTATGTATAAAGGCAAACTTATTGTTCTCTACGGCATTAACAATTTAGGCAAGACCACACAGGCAAAAAAAATTGTTGCATGGCTTGAGGCAAAGGGCTTCAAAGCAGAGTACCTCAAGTATCCGCTGTATAATTTAGAGCCGTCCGGCCCATATATCAATGCCATTGTGCGCAAAAATGTATGGCAAACAATTTCGCCGGAGGAGATACAGCTTTGGTATGCGCTCAACAGGTTTCAGTATCAGCCTGAATTGCAGAGGAAACTAGAGAAAGGTATAATGATAGTGGCAGAAGATTACGTTGGAACCGGAATTGCGTGGGGTGTTGCGGAAGGAGTGAGCGAGAAATGGCTTGAAGGGTTGAATGCTCCGCTTTACCCGGAAGATGTGAGCATAGTATTGTTTGGAAAGAGGTTTCTTCATGCCATAGAAAAAAATCACTTTCATGAATCAAACGCAAAGTTGATGGAGCGTTGCCATGCAATCCATGAAAAGCTTGCGAAGAATCGCGGCTGGGTGCGGGTTGCGGCAAATCAGCCGGTTGAGGCAGTGCATGAAAGCATTATACGGGCGGTTAAGGACAAGCTGAATTTAAAATGATGTTATACAAAGATGCTCAAACACAAAATTAGAAATTACGGCGAGCTTTTCAAGGATACTCTCTCTCTTGCCGCGCTGAATTTTCCGCGGATTTTTAAAATTATGCTGATTATTCTGATTCCGCAGGCAGTGCTTACGTATGCAAGAAGCAGAGTTTCGTTTGGCTGGCTGGACATGTATTTTGGAATTTCTTTTGGAATTATTTTTTTGGTGCTCACTTTTTTTGTTGTAACTGCGGTGTTGTATACGCTCCACGCATTTCTCAACAACAAGGCCATGGCGCTCCGTGAAGTGTTTATGAGGGCAATGCGCGCTTTCTTGCCTGTGTTAGGCTTAAGCTGTGTGCTGTATATGGGGCTTGCCTTCGTTGTTCCGCTTGTTTTTGTGTGGGTTCTGCGCGAACTGTTTTTTTTGACTCCGCTTGACGGAGAGCTTGGTCGTTTTATAGTTTTGCCGCTGATACTTGCAGGCGGAATTGTCTTGAGCCTTTATCTGTTGATTAGATACGGGTTTGCGCTCTTTTTTTTATTATTTGAACGCGTGAGCATGGCGCAGGCAATGGCAAAAAGCGAAGCTTTGGTAGCGGGAAATTTTTGGCATATCGCGTTTCGCCAAGGAGTCGTTGGGTTTGTGATCATTCTGGGGATGGTTATCGCGGGTATTGCCGCGACTATGTTTGTTGGCGTTGTTTCAGGAGATTGGCTTGCTGGAGTTGTGCAGGATACATGGTGGGCAGACGTTATTTTAAACGCGTTTGGAACGATCACTCTGCCCCTTATCATCGGGCTTAACTTGATTATTTACTCTGATTTGATAGGGTGGAAAGTACGCGTGAGGCGCGAAGAAGTGTAGAATGTCAGGGCGCGATAAATCTCGCCCCTACTGGTACACTGGTGCGTCTTTCCTATTATTTGTGTTATGAACCTTGAACCCGTCATTGGTTTAGAAATTCATGTTCAGCTGAAGACGCACTCAAAGATGTTTTGTGCGTGCGATAACGGCGGCGAGGACCGCCCGATAAACAGCACGGTGTGTGAAATTTGCATGGGGCACCCCGGAACGCTTCCAGCGGCAAATAGAACAGCAATTGAATGGGGGATCAAAACGGCGTATGTGCTTTCCTGCACGATTTCCGCGGAATCAAAATTTGACCGCAAGCACTATTTTTATCCAGATCTTCCAAAAGGATATCAAATTTCGCAGTATGATCAGCCTCTTGGGCGGAACGGTTTTTTGCTGATTAAAACAGACAGAGCTGATGAAAGTTCTCCGCGGAATGGTTTTGCGCATATTCGTATTGCCCGCCTGCATCTTGAAGAAGACGCGGCAAAGCTTCTGCACACTCCGCATGGGGGAAGCAGTATGGTAGACTTTAACCGCGCAGGCACTCCGCTTATGGAAATTGTCACCGAGCCGGATATGCGCACGAGCGCTGAAGCCGGGACTTTTTTAAAAGAGTTGCGCATGCTGATGCGCGCTCTGTGCGTTTCTTCTGCAGACATGGAAAAGGGGCATCTGCGGGCAGACGCAAATATATCGCTTCGCCCCTTCGGAGAGAATATGCTCTACCCAAAAACAGAAATTAAGAATTTGAATTCATTTCGGTCTGTGGAGCGTGCGCTTGATTTTGAAATTTCAAGGCAGTCGGCATTGTGGGATCAAGGATCGCCTCCACAAATGCAGAGCACCAGAGGGTGGAACCAGGAATTGGGGCACACTGTCCCCCATCGGGTGAAGGAGTCCGCCCATGATTACCGCTACTTTCAAGAACCCGATATTGTGCCTTTAAAGATACGCGTAGATACTGAAATGAGCGCGGAGGGTGCCCGTTTTTTCACCACGAGTGAACACGCAATTTCACTTTTGCACCTTACCTCTGCATTGCCGGAACTGCCCCAAGCAAAGCGTTTTCGCTTTATGGAAGAGTACGGGCTTGAGTATGAAAATGCAGCTCTTTTAACGAGCGACATGTTTTTGCCTGAATTTTTTGAAAAGACAATTTCTGAACTCAAAGCGTGGCTTATTGCCGCGAAGCAGGTTTCTTTGAACGAAAAAAAACTGTGGGATGAGCATCATGCGGAGCTTATTCGTCTTTCGGCTGGTATAATGATTAACAAGCTTGGCGCACTCGTTCATGCCGGCGGTGGCGGGTGGAAAAGCCTCAAGGTAACTCCGGAAAATTTTGCAGAACTCGTGACGCTTATTTTTGAAAAGAAAGTCAACTCATCTGGAGCGGCCGCTATTTTAGAGGAAATGTATGAAACCGGCGGGGATCCCTGCACTATACGGGATCAAAAAGGGCTTGCGCAGGTAGATGATGTTTCTGCGTTAGAGCAGGCAGTATCTTCTGTGCTTGCAAAAAATCCGGATAGTATAGATTCTTACAAAAAAGGCAACACAAACGTGATTCAGTTTTTGGTCGGCGAGGTGATGAGGGAAACAAAAGGGCAGGCAAACCCGCAGATCGTGCGGAATTTATTTATCGCATCTCTGGAGAAGTAAGTTTTATGGCAATAGAAATTCTTTTAAAGAATACGGCGCTCTGGGAAAGCGGTGAAATTGTAGATATTGCGATTGTATCGGGCAAAGTTACGGCTATAGAAAAACATATTTCTTCCCCGGCCGGCCAGGTGATTGACGCGGAGGGGAAGTATGTTTTGCCTGGGCTGATTGACCCGCATGTACATTTCCGCATGCCGGGAGCAGAACACAAGGAGGATTGGAAAACCGGAACATATGCCGCGGCAAAAGGAGGGGTGACGACGGTGTTTGATATGCCAAACACGAACCCTCCCTGCATCAGTAATGCGCTTTTAGAAGAAAAACATTTTGCAATTCAGGCCGCTTCACCTTCCGTTGATTTTCGCCTGTATATAGGCGCAACAAAGCATAACCTGCATGAAATTGAAACCACAAAAGCCGCGGGCGTGAAAGTGTACTTAGGCAGTTCAACAGGCGAGCTTCTCATGGATGATTATGCACATCTTGAGGCAATTGTGCGGGCGTCTCCGGTTCCCGTATTAGTTCATGCCGAGGATGAAGCCTGTATCCAAAGAAATTTTGCAGACCTCATGGATGAATTTGAAGAAGTTGGATGGGGAAAAGAAGATTTGCATCCAGAGGATCATTCGCGTATTCGCTCTGAAGAATGTGCGGCACTGTGCGTTGAAAAAGTTTTGGGTATTGTTGAGCGTGTGCAAAAGCCGGTATACTTTTGCCATGTGAGCACGTCTTTAGAGATTGATCTTTTGGCAAGAGCAAAAGGAAAAGGGCTTCCCGTGTATGTTGAAGCAAGCCCTCATCATTTGTTTCTTTCTATAAGCGCGTACAGCAGGCTTGATAATTTTGTAAAGGTGAACCCGCCTCTTCGGGACGAGAAATCGCTTTATAAATTGTGGAGAGCTCTTTTGAATGGTACGATTGATACCATCGGATCTGATCATGCGCCTCATACGCTTGCTGAAAAACGCGAGCCTTTTCTTGCGTGTCCCTCCGGCGTGCCCGGCATAGAAACAACGCTTCCTCTTTTACTTGACGCGGTAAATAAAAAACATCTGACGCTCAAAAAAGTGGTTGAGGTGACAAATTTGAACCCCGCAAATATTTTTGGGTTATACTCAAAATCAGGACTTAAAGTTGGCAATGACGCGGATATGGTGCTTGTTGACATGAATTTGGAGCAGATAATAACGCGGGAAGACATCGCCTCAAAATGCGGATGGTCGCCTTTTGAAGGGCTGACTCTCCAAGGCTGGCCGATCCTTACAATTTCACGGGGGAAAGTCGTGTATAAAAGATGATATGAAACATTCTATTGCGCAAAAACTCGCAGAGATTATACAAACAAAAAAAACACGGCTGTGCGTTGCCGCGGATCTTCCCAAAGCGCAGGATATTTTGAATTTGATTGACGACGTTGCCGAGCATATCTGTATTCTCAAAACGCATGTTGATATTATAGAAGATTTTTCGTGGAATTTTATTGAAGCGATGCGAGAGAGGGCGCGCGCGCATAATTTTTTAATTTTTGAAGACCGCAAATTTGCCGATATCGGAAACACCGTCAGGCTTCAGGCCGGAGTGGGAATGTATAAAATTTTTGAATGGGCTGATATCGTGAATGCGCATATACTGCCAGGAGAGGGAGTTATTGAAGGGCTAAAAGAGGCGGCGCGCGGAAAAGATGTCGGGCTTTTGTTGATTGCGCAGATGAGTTCTCGCGGAAATTTTATCACTCCGGAATACTCTCTAAAAACCGTAGAGCTTGCCAAAAAACACAGCGATTTTGTCATCGGCTTTATTGGAAGCGGCTCGCATCCGGAGCAGATAAAAGAACTGCGAACGCTCTGCGGAAACGAATTTTTAATTCTCACGCCGGGCATCAAATTTGCGGAAACGCACGATGATCTTGGCCAAGCTTATGCCACGCCCAAACAGGCACTCCTCGCCGGCGCGGATGTGGTTATTGTGGGAAGGGGGATTTATGAGAGCAAAAACAGGAAAGAGAGCGCGGGGAAGTATCGGGAAGATGCGATGGTTGTGGATACTTTTGGTAATGATACAATAAAGATTGTTGAGGTGAATACTTAATTTTTATACTATGATTACAAAAATTGTTATTGAAAATTTTAAGAAATTCGAGGAAGCTGTGATCGAATTTGGTTTAGAACCCGTGCTATTTGTCGGTCAAAACAATGGTGGAAAGACGACTGCCTTACAGGCAATTAGTCTTTGGGGTTTCCTGATTAAACGATGGCAAATGGAAAAAAGCGGGAGTACTGCAACCGAAAGAACGGGTCTACCTATTTCACGCAACACCGTCAGCACTGCACCTGTGCGGGATATTAAAATGTTATGGCATGACGGCAATGTTCAAGACAAAAAGTCAAAAAAAATAAAGATTACTATTACCGCGTACGGTAAAGACAAAGATGGGGATTGGGAATATGGTATGGAGGCTGTATACATGAATAGTGAATTGTTGTACACCAAACCAACAAATTTCAAGAAGGCGATTCCGCAAGAGGCCAAAAACATATTTCACTTGCCTCCTCTTTCGGGGGTTCAGACATCTGAACAAAAACGGGATGAAGCCGCCCAACAGCAGGCTGTTGGCGAAGGTCGTCCTGGAGAAATTTTACGAAACCTACTTTTAAAAGTTCAGGTTGATTATCCGGAAAACTGGCAAGAATTGAAGAAGAAAGCAAAGGAATTATTTCAAGTAGAGTTGCTAAATATTTCGTACATACCCACTGTTGATCCTGCGATTGTGGTACATTACATTCCGATTATCCAAGAAAACAAGAAGTATAAAATGCAATTCGAAATCGCAAGTGCTGGAAGCGGTTTCTTGCAGTACCTGCTCCTTGCGGCTTTTATGTATGCCCATGAATCAGGAGCGATATTATTACTGGACGAACCAGACAGCCATATGCATACATTTTTGCAGCGAACTATTTACAACTGGCTGCAGGAAACAGCCGCAAGTACAAATTCCCAATTAATAATTTCTACGCATTCCGAGATTTTGGTCAATAGTACAAGCGATATAAGCCAAATAACAACATTTTTTGGTGAATCACCAAGGAAGTTGGTCTATGACAAACGCCTCCTCACCGATGTTTTAAAAGATGTTTCAACGCTTGATATTATCAATGCTGAATGGCAGGGTAAAATATTTTTTGCCGAAGGAGAGACTGATTTAAGAATCATGCAAGCATTTGCAAATATTCTTGCACATAAAGTTTCAGGTAAGTTAAACGACCCTTCTTTTTTCTTTCGCCCCTACAATACTGATCATGTTCGTGGTGTATCACGGTATTTTCAATCATTAAAGACGATAATATCCCCTACATTAAAGGGTTTTTGTTTAAGGGATTTTGTAGAAAGGACAAAGCGTACTCAAGATACTCCATTTCAGGTTGAATATTGGAGTCGTCTTGAAATTGAGAATTATCTCATAAATAGAGAGGTATTATTGAGGTTTGTTGAAAAAAAAGGATTGAGCGGATTATTTTTAAAGCCAGCGCAGGAGTTTCTTGATAGAAAATTACCCAAAGCAGTTTTAGAAAATCCTCTTCATGAGGATATTGGCAGAAAGGGGAGTGATTTTCTTGACGAATTTTTCACTGCAATAAAGTTGCCAATTACCAAGAGTAGTTACTGGGAGATTGCGAAAATAATGCAGAAAGTGGAGGTTCATAGAGATGTTGTAGAGATGCTTGATAAATTAAACGCTTTTTTAGGTTAAGACATAACGCGTACTATTTTCTCGGCAAAAAGCCAGCGCTTGGCACACGCCAACTTGGACAAGTTTGAAGCATGCTCTCATTTTTTTCATCTCACATACTCATCCCACGCTCTAATTTCAAGGTCTTCAAGTTTTTGGGTTGAAATGGCGCTGACGAAGAGTTCAGCGCTTTTTAAGTCCGTCAAAATGGGCACGGAATAGTCAATTGCGGTGCGCCGGACCGTGTTCCTGATGGTGCTTTCATCATAGAGCTTTTTTTTGCCTGCGCCCTCCGTGATGTTAATGACAAGGTCAATCTTTCCTTTTTGAAGCGCGGTGCCGACGTTTGGCTCTTTGTGTTCGTATATTTTATAGAGCATTTTGCATTTCACGCCGTGCTCATGCAAGAAGAGCGCGGTATTTTCCGTTGCATACATAGGCAGTTTGAGCTTTGCGAGCATAAACGCGCTTTCAAGAAATTTTACTTTGTTTTCAATGCCGCCGAGGCTGATAAGTATTCCTTTTTTTGGCCAGCGAAAGCCGGTTGCAATGAGTGACTTTAAAAATGCTTCTTCAAGCGTTGTGCCAAGCGTTCCTACTTCGCCGGTTGAGGCCATTTCAACGCGAAGGATTGGGTCTGCTCCTTTAATCCTGTTAAACGAGAATTGGGGCGCTTTCACTCCCACGTGGTTCAGATCAAGCGTATTATGTGCAAGAAGCGAGATTTCTTTGCGCCCAAGTTTGTGCATCATTGCTTTTGTGGCAAGTTCAATCAAGTTCACGCCCACAACCTTTGAGGCAAAGGGGAAGCTCCTTGATGCGCGCAAATTGCACTCAATCACCTTGATTTCATTATTGATCGCAAGAAACTGCAAATTAAAGGGGCCGCTGATGCGGAGCGTTCGTGCAATGCGCGCGGTAATGAGCTTTATTTTGCGGATTGTTTCAAGATATACTTTTTGCGGCGGCGTTACAATGGTCGCATCTCCTGAATGCACGCCGGCATTTTCAATATGTTCGCTTACCACAGAGGCTATAACTTCTCCGCGCTCTGCAACCGCATCTATTTCAATCTCTTTTGCTCCAACAATGAATTTGCTCATCACCACAGGATAATCAGGGGAAAGGTATACTGCGTCTCCGAGATACTGTTTTAAATCGTGTTCATCAAACGCAACATTCATGGCGGCTCCGCTTAAAACGTATGAGGGGCGAATGAGCACGGGAAAGCCTATTGTGCGTGCAAATTGGAGCGCGCCTTTCATGGTCGTCAGTTCTCGCCATTCTGGCTGATCAATGCCGAGGCGGTGTAAAAGCTCTGAAAAGAGAAATCGGTTTTCAGCGCGGTCAATATCTTCAGGAGAGGTTCCACAAATCTTCATTCCCTCACGAAAACAGGGCATAGCAAGGTTATTTGCTGTTTGCCCTCCCATGGAAAGGATAATTCCTTCTGGCCGCTCTACGCGATAAATTTCTTTAATTGTTTCTAGGTTAATTTCTTCAAAGTAGAGCTTGTCTGCCATGTCATAGTCTGTAGAAACGGTTTCAGGGTTATTGTTGATAATGATCGTTTGGTAGCCTATCTTTTTTAACGTGAGCGCAGAGATTACGCCGCACCAGTCAAACTCCACAGATGAGCCGATTCTATATACCCCCGAGCCTAAAACGATGACAGATTTTTTGCTCTTTCTTTGTTTTGCGGAGGATTTTTTATAAACGCCGTTTGGAGATCCATGATAGGTGAGATAGAGATAATTTGTTTTTGCCGGATACTCTGCCGCAAGCGTGTCAATGTAATTAATTTTTGGCGTAATGTTTTTCTTTGTACGCATTGAATATATATGTTGTTCTTTTGCTCCAACAAGTATAGCGATTTGTTTATCTGAAAAGCCATTTCGCTTTGCTTTCGTGATAAGGTTAAAATCCAGCGCAGTGTTTGTTTCGTGCGTTTTTGGATTGCATTTTTTGAGTTCGTCTTCAAGATCAATAATATTCTTGATTTTATGAATAAACCATTTGTCTATGCCGGAGAGTTTTGCAATTGTTTTTGGTAAAACGCCATGTTTCAATGCTTCAGCGATCGCAAGCATACGGTATTCATTCGGATTTTTAATGAGTTTTAAGAAATGCTCGTACCCTTTTCCGTTTGGTTTTTTGATGCTTTTTGATATTTCCGGATATTTATGGCAGAGTTTTTCCCTGCTTGCAATAAAGACATTTTGGTCAAGGCCAAGCATGCGGCTCGCTTTCTGGAGCGCTTCCTCAAAATTGCGCCCTATTGCCATTACTTCGCCTACGCTTTTCATTGACGAGCCTATCTTCCGCTCTGCATGAATAAATTTATCCAAGTCCCATCGCGGTATTTTTACCACAACATAATCCATTGCCGGCTCAAAGAATGCGGATGTGGTTTTTGTAACCGCATTTTTTAAATCCGTAAGCCGTGCCCCGAGCGCAAGCTTTGCGGCGATAAACGCAAGCGGATAGCCTGTTGCCTTTGAGGCAAGCGCAGATGAGCGGGAGAGGCGTGCATTTACTTCAATAATGCGATAATCAAGCGGCGCGATTCCGTTCTTGTGCGGGGACGGGTGAGGGTTCAGCGCAAATTGTATGTTGCATTCGCCAATAATTTTGAGATGCTGGATGAGCGTGATTGCAATTTCGCGAAGTCCGTGATATTCGGCATTGTTCAGGGTTTGGGATGGAGCAACCACAATGCTTTCTCCCGTATGCACGCCCAAAGGATCAAAATTTTCCATATTGCATACGCTGATGCAATTGCCGTGCTTATCTCGCACAAGTTCATACTCAATTTCTTTCCACCCCCCCAAGTACTCTTCAACCAAAAGAGGGGAGGTGTGGCGAAGCGCTTCGCGTGCGATTTTTTCAAGCTCTGCGTTGTTGTATGCCACGCCCGATCCAAGCCCTCCAAGGGCGAACCCTGCGCGAACCATTACCGGAAACCCAATGTGCGGCGCAACATTGAGTGCGGCGGCCGGGCTTTTCACGGCTCTGCTTTTTGGGGTTTTTAAGCCAATGCTTTTAAGGGTTTTTACAAACAAATTTCGATCTTCGGTTTTTTCTATTGCATCAATTTGGGTGCCGAGTACCGAAACTTTGTATTTTTCAAGGACGCCCAGCCGTGCAAGCGCAAGCCCACAATTAAGCGCAGTTTGTCCGCCAAAAGAGAGCAAAATTGCGTCTGGCTTTTCTTTTTTGATCACTTCTTCGCTAAAGTAGGGATCAACCGGAAGAAAATATACTCTATCTGCCAATCCATGCGATGTTTGGTACGTCGCAATATTTGGGTTGATGACCACGGTTTTTATGCGTTCTTCCTTTAATGCCTTGATTGCCTGGGATCCCGAATAATCAAACTCTCCGGCTTCGCCAATTTTGAGCGCTCCAGAGCCAAGGATGAGAACTTTATGCGGTTTTTGTATCATATATGCTGTAAGAAAAAATCAAATATCCATGCGGTATCAGTGGGGCCGGGGTTGCCTTCCGGATGAAACTGTACTGCCATCCATGGTTTTTCGCGATGTCGTATTCCTTCCACCGAGCCGTCATTCAAGTTTTGAAACCATATTTCAAAGCCATGTTGAAGCGTTTTTGGATCTACCGCAAACCCATGGTTTTGCGAGGTAATATAGGCTCTTTTTGTTGTGATCTCTATGCACGGCTGGTTTTGCGAACGGTGGCCATAGGGGAGCTTGAATGTTTGTGCGCCGGCGGCAAGAGCGAGGATCTGGTTTCCAAGGCAGATGCCAAGAATTGGAATAGTGCGCTCCATTGCTTTTCGTATCGCGTCAATCGTTTTGTCTGCTTTTTCAGGGTCCCCCGGGCCATTTGAAACAACAATTCCGTCAAATTTTCTCTGCGACTTGGTAAAGTCAAAATCCCATGGCACTCGTAGTACTGCTATGTTCCGGGCAATAAGCGAGCGAATGATATTGAGCTTTGTTCCGCAGTCATAGAGCAGAACGATCTTGGAAGGTTTTTTGGAATGCGGCGAATAAAAAATTTGTTCGCGCGTTGAAACTTCGGCAACAAGGTTTCTGGTGTTTGGGTTCTCAAACGGTACTCGTGATTTTGGGATGGACTCTACAAGCGAGCCGAGCATCACCCCTTTGTGGCGGAGTTTTTGCGTTAGCGCCCGCGTATCAACCCCGGTGATTGCCGGAATGCGAGAGTGCTTCAGCCACTCGGCTAAGGAGAGCGTACCCGAAAAGTGGCTATGATTTTTTGAATACTCGTTTACCACAAGGCCTGAAATGTGGATGCGGGAGGATTCAAATGGATTTTTCAGTTCATGCGAGTTTTGCGCTGGAACGCCGTAAGAGCCGATAAGCGGATAGGTTAAAACAAGAATTTGTCCCCGGTATGAGGGATCAGTAAGCCCTTCAGGGTATCCTACCATGCCGGTATTAAAAACAACTTCTCCGCTTGCCTCGGAGAGCGCTCCGAAAGAATCTCCTTTTATTGTTGTGCCGTCTTCAAGAAGCAGATACATAGTAGTGGTTGTAGGTAGGGGCGCGATTAATCGCGCCCCTACGGATTTCATGCTTGTGTATTAATCGTTCAAAAACCTCTCAAAAAAGCCTAATTGCCTTTTTTTTTACTGCGCGAGAAATTTTTTAAGAATAGCCATGCGCATCCAGACGCCATTGTGCGCTTGTTCAAAGTAAAGTGCACGCCGATCGTTATCAATTTCCGGATCAATCTCTCCTACGCGCGGCAAAGGATGCATGAACAAGCAGTTTTTGCGAAAAAGAGCCGCGCTTTTTTTGTTGAGTATGAAGGAAAGTTTGAGCCGTTCGTATTCGTTTTGATCCTCAAAGCGTTCCTGTTGCACGCGTGTCATATAGAGCACATTAACGGAACCCGCAATCTCGTTCCATCTGTCTGTTTCAACGACGCGTACCCCCTGCTTTTCCATGAGCGTTTTATAAGTGCTCGGCAAGCGCAGGGACGGTGGTGATACAAAGTACAGTGTTTTTACAAAATGAGACAGCGCATAGCTTAATGAATGCACGGTTCTGCCGTATTTGAGATCCCCGACAAAGCAGAGAGAAACATCTTCAAGTTTTATGCCTTGCTCAACGATGGTAAAGAGGTCTAAAAGTGTTTGTGTGGGGTGCTCTTCGCTTCCGTTTCCCGCGTTTATAACCGGTACGTTTGATACTTCTGCGGCGCGCTTTAAAGCGTCTATTTCGTTGTGGCGCATAACGATTAAGTGGCAGTATCCGTTTATAATTTTAATCGTATCCTCTATGGTTTCGCCTTTTGCGGTTGAGGTGCTTTTCGCATCGTTAAACCCGAGCACTTGTGCGCCAAGCCGCATGGAAGCGGAGGTAAATGAGAGCCTTGTGCGCGTGGACGGCTCAAAAAAAAGCGCGGCGATAATTTTGCCAGTCAGCGCCTGCGAAAATTTGGCAGGATTTTTTTTGATTCCCCGCGCGTCTTCTACAAGCTCTATCAGTGCGTTTTTGCTGAAGTCCTTGATAGATATAAGATGGTTCATAGGATAAAAAAAATACCCATTTTTTGGGTATTTATTACAAGAGGGATATGCAAGAGCTTATTTACGAGCGCGGGCAATAAGGAGATTGTGCACGCCGAACTTTTCATGTGTACTTGCATATTATTATAGCGCATAGTTTTACCTCAACCCAGTATATCAGAGTTAGATAATGTTGCGCAAGTAAGGTATACTATAGATAAAATTGCCTTGCTGTTACCATAAAAATGGAAGTGTATATTGATTATAATTTTTGGTCTCATTTAAGCTCAAACCCTTTCACCGCGCTCTGGCAGCTTTTTCTGGGAGGGGGCTGGGTTGTGGTGGGGATTTTTGGCATCGTGTTGAGCATGCGGATATGGCTGTTTTGGCGGCAAAGCGTATATGCGAAAAAAGCAAAGTTCCGGGTGATTGCAATTGATATTCCAACTGATCTAGAGCCGAGCGGACCGAAGCGCGTTGAGAACATTTTTGCGCAACTTTCTTCAGCACCGCGTAGCGGGAGTTTATGGGAAACCTGGTGGCAGGGGTTTCATCCGTTGCCTGCAAGTTTTGAGATTGTGGGCATTGACGGATTTATTCAGTTTATTGTGCGCGCAGATGACTCTCTGATCAAGCTGATTGAAACGTCCATTTATGCCCAATACTCAAGCGTAGAATTTACAGAGATTGATGATTACGCCGCGCGTATCAGTGATGAGGATGTATATAATGGAGTGTATGATATCTGGGGCGCTGAATATGTGCTGGAGCAAAAATTGCATTTCCCCATTCGGACATATCCCTACTTTGAGCATGTGTTTGCAAAGCAGTTTGCTGACCCTCTTACTGCCGTGTTTGAAACCATGAATGATTTAAAACCGGGCGAACAGCTCTGGTTTCAAATTGGAATTTTGCCTGCTCCTTCTTCGTGGCAGGCCAAGGGCGTTGAAAAAATTCATGAGATTGCCGGCGGGGGAGGCAAAAAATTGGGGATAGTGGGGAAGCTTGTTGGCATTGTTGCGGGAGAGGCAAAGGAGATTTTAAGCGAAACCGGCAAACAAAGTTTTGGCACAGAAATTGGTGCGTTCAATTCTGCCGAGAATGCTCACGCCGGGCAGGTAAACTTTCAGGGCATGCTCACGCCGGATAAAGAGCCGATTATTGCGGCAATTCAAAGCAAGATATCTCGCCCCGGCGTAAGTGTGCGTACGCGAATAGTGTACGTTGCAAAGACCGAAGTGTTTTCGCAGGCGCGCGCGTATGCCGAATTTCAGGGCATTTTAAAGCAATTTGACAACAAGCCTTTTAATGTATTTGTGATTGATAAAGGATATTGTACTGCGGTGAACTATTTTAAAAAATTGCGCGAACCGTCAAAGAAACGGATGATTCTTGATCGGGCGATACAGCGGGCATTTTGCGCGTCAGATCGAAGCGGCATCTTGAATGCCGAAGAGCTTGCGACAATCTGGCATTTCCCCATGAACATGCTTCAGAAAGTACACGATATTGCCGACGTTGGCACGAAAAAGGTAAAGGCGTCCCACCGCGTTCCACGGTTTGACTCCGCCGGAGTACGTGCCGAGGACATGACCGTGATTGGCCAAACAAATTTTCGCAATGAGAAAATTCGCTTTGGCATCAGAAACGCGGATCGGCGCAGGCACATGTATCTGATTGGGAAAACCGGCATGGGAAAAACAACGCTCCTTGAAAACATGGTGATTTCCGATATTGTGCGCGGTGAAGGAATTGCGCTGATTGACCCGCACGGGGATTTGGTTGACCGCGTGATTGACTTTATTCCGAATCACCGCATTAATGACGTGTTGTATTTCAGTCCGTCAGACACTGATTATCCGATCGGTTTTAATTTGTTTGACGCGGGCGACGTGAAGCACCGCTATTTGATATCATCCGCGATTATTTCCATTTTTAAGAAAATTTGGGCGGACAGCTGGGGGCCTCGGCTTGAATACATTTTGCGAAACAGCCTGCTCGCGCTCCTTGAAAGCAGCGGCAATACGCTTCTTGGCATACCGCGGTTATTTGTTGACAAAGAATACCGAAATAAAGTGGTGAACCAAATTCAGGATCCGGTGGTAAAAAGTTTTTGGACAAAGGAATACGCGAGGTATCAGGATAAATTTTTGGTTGAGGCGATTTCTCCGATTCAAAATAAAATTGGGCAGTTTACCTCAATTGCGACGATTAGAAATATCATCGGGCAGACGAAATCTCGTATTGATTTTCGCGAAGCAATGGACATGAAGAAAATTTTGCTGTTCAATTTGTCTAAAGGGCTGATCGGGGAGGATGTGTCGTCCTTGCTTGGCGCGATGATTGTAAGCAAATTACAGATTGCCGCGATGAGCCGCGCGGATATCCCGGAAGAAGAGCGCACTGATTTTTTTACTTACATTGATGAATTTCAGAATTTTTCAACCGACAGTTTTACAAATATTCTCTCCGAAGCACGGAAGTATAAACTTTCTTTGATTATGGCGCACCAATACGTGGGACAGCTCTCCGAGGAGGTACAGAAAGCGATTTTTGGAAACGTGGGTACGTCCATTTGCTTCCGCGTAGGCGCTGAAGACGCGGAATTTTTGCGTCCGGAATTTGAGCCGGAATTTTTGCTTGCAGATCTGGTTGCGCTCGGGCAGTTTGAAATTGCGATCAAACTGATGGTTGATTCCGTAACCTCGCGGCCGTTTTCTGCGCGCACTCTTCCGCCGATGGAACTGCCGAATGTGGGCGTACGGGAAAAAGTGCTTCGCGTTTCCCGCGAACGCTATGCGATCCCTCGCGAAATTATTGAGCAAAAATTGAATAAATGGCTGGCGTAGGGGGGTGCGATTTATCTTTGCCCCCCTCTACGCAATATTATTATCCAAGAAAATCTCGTATTTGTTTTGCAATATTTTTATAAGTACGCTCGTCAATCGGCCCTTCATACCAATGAATCCGCGGATCGCGCTTGAACCAGCGCATCTGGCGAAGCGCGTAATTGCGGTTGTTTTGCTTGTGCTTTTCGCACGCCTCCTGAAGACTCATTGTGCCTTTTATATAGGGCATAAACTCTTTGCATCCGATTGCATTAAACGCTTCCGGGCTGGCAGGGTAAAGCTTTGCAAGCGTTGTGATTTCTTCAATAAGCCCCTGCGCAAGTTGCTCGTCTGCCCGCTTATGAATGCGTTCATATAATGCTTGTTTTTCCCATTGCAATCCTATTTGGAGAGCATCATAGAGCGGTTTGCCTTTTATTTTCTGCTTGGAAAACGGCGCGCCTGAAATTTTGCATACTTCAAGCGCTCTTATCACTCTGCGCTTATTTTTTTGAGGCGCTAGAATTTTAGCGCTTTGCGGGTCAAAATTTTTGAGCTCTTCTATAAGCTCCGTATAGTTTTTTTGTTCAAGATTTTTGCGCAGTAATTCGTTTGGCGGGCCTTTGGGAAAGATAAAATTGTCAACAACCGCAGATATATAAAGCCCGGTGCCGCCAACTAAAAATGGCACGCCCTCTGTTGTGTGAATGATTTTTTGTACTTCATGTTTAAACTCCGCGGCGCTGAAGCGGCTCGTGGGCTCTAAAAAGTCTATGAGATAATGAGGAATGTTATTAATTGACAGAACGCCGTTTGGCCGCGTGATGCGATCGTTTGCACTCCATTTTGCGGTTGCAATATCAAGCCCTTTATAAAATTGGCGCGAATCCGCCGAGATAATATACCCGCGAAATTTTTCGCAAAGCCTGTATGCAAGGCCGGATTTTCCGGATGCCGTTGGCCCTGCAATAACGATGAGTTTTGGCAGTGTGCGGTTTTTCATAGAAATAGTGTATCTTATTTTGGTTTTCTTGTGAAAGCAAGCGTATTTTGCTATTGTTATTTGGCAGTGAACGCATATATGCGTTCACTGCAGATCAATTTCATGCAATCCACCAAAGCGCAATTTATAGATTTTTTGCTTGAATCAAACGCCTTGCTTTTTGAGGACTTTACCCTCAAAAGCGGGAGAGTGTCCCCATATTTTTTTAATTTAGGCCTGCTCAATAGGGGAGATCAGCTTTCCGAGTTGGGCAGATTTTTTGCCGAAGCGATCAATGCGGAATGGGGAAATGAGTTTGATATTGTATTTGGTCCGGCATATAAAGGCATACCGCTTGCGGTTTCTGTTGTTATTGGGCTTTATGAGAATTTTCAGATTGACAAAAAATATTGTTCAAACCGCAAAGAATTAAAAAATTATGCGGATAAATCTATTCTTCTTGGAACGTCTTTAAATGATGGGGATAGGGTTATCATGGTTGACGACGTGCTCACGACCGGGCAAACAAAAATTGATGCGGCCAATCTTTTAAAATCAATCGCCAAAGTTGAGATAAAAGGGCTTTTGATAGGGCTTGACCGTTTAGAGGCGAACAGCGAAGGGCAAAATGCGGTTTTGGAGTTTACGGGAAAAACCGGTATTCCTGTAAAAAGTATTATCAGCGCGACAGATATTTTTTCGCATATTTCTGACGCGGGGCATCGGATGAAAATGGAGCGTTATTTATACGAATACGGGGTCAGGAAGCTGTAGAGGCTAGGAAAAGAGGGCATGTGAAATTCCGCCGTCAAAGTTGATGGTTGCGCCGGTGAGGTAATGAATGTTGTTTTCTACGATTGATTTTATAAAGTCTCCTATTTCTTTTGGGTTCCCTGCACGCTTGAAAGGCAGGGTTTTTTCGTATGCATCCATATTTGAAACGAGGCTTTTCAGCCGGTCTGTTTTTATTGGGCCCGGCGCAATATTGATACAGCTTATGCCGCGCTCTGCATAGGAGGTGCTTAAAATTTTGAACACGCTTGAAAAGGCGGTGCGGTATGCCGATGAGAGCACAAGATCAGCCCGGGGTTCTTTGATAATGTATGAAGAAATCAAGAATATATAGCCGTTGTTATTGATTTCGAGATTTTGCAAAAGAATGCAAAAGCCTAAAAAAAGCTGATTATGCGCGGTAAGCCAGTCCTGTTCATCTGTATCAAAAAATTCTTTTTGAGGCGGCCCGCCGGTGTTTAACACGAGAATGTCCGCTGTTTTGTGTTTTGCGCAAAAAGTTTTAACTGATGCGATATTCGCGGTGTCAACGTCTTTTTTGGAGGTTGCGGTAACTTTGCATCCGATTGACTCCAAACCGTTCGCAATCGCCCTGCCGATTCCTTTTGTACCGCCGAACACAAGCGCTTTTTGAGGCGTAGTCATGGGTAATTTTTATTTGAAAATAAACTAAACTGTCATTGCGAGGGATCCGCCGACGAGGCGGAAACCGAAGCAATCTTTTGAGAACGTAATGCCTGAATCATACCCTAAAATGCAGAATGAGCGCAATTTTTCCGCGAGTGCACGCCCTTTCCTTCCACAGAAAAACTATCCCACATAGAATACATGGTTTCTGTTCTTAACATGAGAGCAAGAGATGGTGGTGAATCGTGGTGGATACGGCATTATTCATTGTTAGCAATGTTTAATTTTGCTGAAGGTGGAGGAATGGTTGGAGTTGATAGAGCGCAGAAACGAGCAGTCATGTCGAGCATGATGCTTCTTTTAGAACCTAATACTGATGCCGACTTTAGGCTGTTTGCCGCCCACATTGTGGAGGTATTGGCAGAGCATATGACTATTCAGCAAACAGACAGAGTACGAATTCAGCGTGTGCTGGAGGTTGAAGATTCAGCGGAGGTAAAAAAGATACTTTCTCGAGTACTTTACAAAGGAAAATTTTTTGGGATTGAAGATCCTGAATCAGTAGAAGGCAGAAAAGGAGGCTTAGACGATCGCTAGTTGCTGAAAGCAGTTTATTTGTGTATGAGACACTTTATCAAGAATCCTCCTTATCCCCGCACGTCGGGCAGGATTCGCATAAAGTTTTTGCTTGAATTTCTTGCAGAACAAAAGAGCGTATGATAGTGTAAATAACAATAAATGAGCTTTCTATATGGGAAAATTTCTTCTTCATTCATCTATTGTTACTAATCCTGCTATTTGCCATGGTAAGCCAACCTTCAAAGGAACCCGCATTATGGTGTGGCAGGTGTTAGAGATGCTTGCACAGGGTGCAACAAGTGAGGAAGTTACAGAAGCCTTTCCTTCCATTTCAAACACACACATCAAAGCCGCATTAACATACGCCGGACTGCTCGCAAAAGAAGGCTATGCCCTCACCAATCTTCACGAAAAAATTCCTGCTTGATGAAAATGTTCGCCAAGATTTGTATCATTTTCTTCGTTTTCAACACGTAGAGGTGCGGTTTGTATTCAGATCAGCATCAGATCAAACGGTTCAGAAAGCTTCACTGCGAGAAAAGCGAATTTTAGTTACAAACGACAGCGATTTTACTCTTTGTACAAAAGAGGAAATTTTTTCTGTGGTGTGGTTGCGTATTCCGCAACACGATGCACGCGCGTGCATGAAAGCCTTTCAAAAGCTACTTGAAGAATGCAGAGATTTTGCGGGGAAGATCATCGTTCTTAAACCTCACGCATGGGAAGCTTTTTATTTACCCAAAAAATAGCGGGAGCGTATCTTAAAACTCTTTCGCCCGATCACTCATCAAAAATTCCTATTATCCCCGCACATCGGGCAGGATTCGCATAAAGTTTTGGAGCTTTGAAATGCGGCGAGCGCTTTTGGAAGCGGAAGAATAGAAAGAAAAAATCGAAGATCCGCAAGCTGGCGGATAATCCAGCCGATTATTCCATAAATCGTGAGCGGCCCAAACGTAACAGCTGCCCAGTACCGCCCGATTGGGATGGCAAAAGCAGGGGCATGTTCTTGATGGGGCACAAGAGGTTGTGCATGTATGCTTCGCGCAATATGCACTGCAACGAACGCGCCGTCATGAAGGGCGGTTTGCGCCATGCCGGCATAGCGCGTAAAAGCCGCATCCCCGATCACAAAGAGATCCTGAACTCCCTGCGCCTGCAAAAATTCATCTACCTCAACTTTGCCTTTTTGATTCAGCACAAGCCCTTTGGTGTGTTCATACAGATGATGCGATTTTACACCGGCAGTCCAGATAACGGTTTTTGCTTTGATTGCCATATCTTTAAGATGCACCGTTTCTACTTCCTCTTGTACGAGTGTTCTGTTTAAAAAGATGTTGATGCCAAGCGTATTTAACCGTTGTAAGGCGCGTTTTGAAACAGCCGGCGGAAGTGCAGGAAGCACCCGCGGCGCCGCTTCAATAAGATCAATAGCTATAAGAGAGGGGTCAATGTTATGGTGTTCTGCAAGCTTTTTTGTATATATCGCGATATCTCCGGCAAGTTCCACGCCGCTTGGCCCTGCGCCGACAATCAGAATGTGCGCAGAAGAAACTTTTTCTTCTTTTTTCAGCGCCGCACTGCTGGCCGTGAAAATTTCGTGCAGATGACGTTTCAATCGCAAGGCCTCGTTGATTGATTTAAACCCGAACGAGAGCTCTTTGAGCCCTGGGATGTTGAAGTATACGGTTTCACTGCCTAAAGCAAGGACAAGAAAGTCGTAGTTGTAGGTTGAGCCTGATTTACCGGTAAGCGCTTTTTTATCCGCGTCAACAGCAGTGATTGTGTCTTCTATGACGTCAATATTTTTGCCCTTGAAAATTTCACGAAGCGGAATGCAGGCTGCAAGCGGAGATTTTCCGGTTACCACGCGAAAGAGCATCGGGTGGTATTCAAAATGAGGCTTGTCGCTTATGAGCGTGATTTTTGCGGAGAGGTTTTTTTGAGAAAGAAGCGTGAGCGCGGTTTGAATTCCCCCAAAGCCCCCTCCTGCAATGATAATTTTTTTCATTCTTGTAGTATACTGGAATGCTGAAAACTGGTAAACGTGCGTTTTGTCTACGGCTCTACGGCGCTGTATCTTGTTTTTGTATGCCATCAAGTGTGTGTGTGATCAGTATCATCATATCAGGATGGGCTTGCTTTACAGTATTTCAATCGCGAGTGCATATCTTCCCGATACTTCACCTAATTCAGTTGCTTGTCTGTGTGAAGGAAAATCTCGTGATATATAGGTGTTTCTTGGATCAATTGAGGTGTTGCTTGCAAGAATGCCTGCATTTTCAAGTTGCTCGGTGAGCGCAGATTCCATGTTGATATACCAGTCGCCGTTCTCCCCCTGCGTAGAGTATTTCGTCCAATACTCTTTGGCGTTTCCCAGTACGCGCGTGATGTCGTTTTTACGAATTACATGGTGTTCCAGTGCAAGCGCCGGCGTAAAACACGCGATTATATCCCGAGGATTCACGGCATAAGTGTCTTTTAAAAACTGCACTGATTCTTTAAGAATTAACGCGCCAAGCTCTCTTCTTCCAACATGAATAAGCCCGATTACTGTTTCACCCTTTGTATTGTTTGCGTATACTAACCCGCCGTAGCAATCCGCAACTTTAAGCACAAGCGGTATGTTTTGCTGTGTTGTAAATAACGCGGATACGTTGACAAATCTGCCTCGTTCGTTTTTGACGATTATATCAGGATTTGTTTGTTGTAAAGCTTCAAGAGAAGCAACAGTACACTCTCCTCGATCATCAAGTGTAATGGCATCCCCGGGATTTTCTATTCCGAGCGATTCTAAAAACGCGGTTAAGCGTTTTAAAACTTCATTTTTTTCTGCCGGCGTTTCTGCCCGGCTAAACGCCATGTTTTCCTGGCCATGGCTAAACCCATGGCGTATATCAGCCATGGCGTTCAATCGCTCAAACCATGCTATTTTCTCCTTCTCATCAATGCCAATAGAAAATTGGCTTGCTTGGTCTGGTATGCGTCCTGCTAATTCAAATTGTTCTGTTTCAATCGCCATACCGATATGCATAGAGGAAAACAGTCTATACTGTATGAATTTTGTATTTGTGTCAAGGAGTGCGAGTAGCCGCATGCTTATGGCGGTAATACAGGAGCTTGGCGCATTCGGTGCAGGCAAAATAAAGCGCAACCATGCTTACAATAATGAGCAGATGGCTCTGCGAGGGCGGGGTAAATTGAAACACACGCTTTCCAAACGCTGAATAGGGAATGAGCACCGCAGCGGTGCCGGCCGCGGCAGTGAAAAGAATCAGCAATATTGAGGGGGGTTTCCCTTTCAAGAAAAAACGTTTGGTGCGTATGGAAAAAAGAAACGCGAGTTCAGTGAGAATGCTCCCGATAAACCAGTTTGTCTGTAAAACTTGCGGCGAGATGCGGTAGAAAAGCGCGAAGAACATGAAATCAAACAGCGTGCTCACAATGCCAAGAACCGTGCTGACGAGAATTATTTCGTGTATATTATACTGTTTTGGCGAGGCGAGTTCTTGTGCATCTATTGTGTCGGTAGAGATCGCAATCATCGGGGAATCAGAGAGGAGATTTAAAAGCAAAATTTGAATAGGGAGCATGGGCAGAAAAGGAATGAAGAGCGATGATACCGCAACCGCGTAAAAATTCCCAAAGTTTGACGCAAGCGTGGCTTTAATGTACTTGATGGTGTTTGCAAAAACTTCCCGCCCTTCTTTAATTCCATCTACAATTACTTTTAAGTCTTTTGTCAGAAGCACGATATCTGCCGCATCTCGCGCGATGTCAGATGTGCTCTGCACCACTAAAGACACTTCAGCTGCTTTGAGCGCGGGCGCGTCGTTAATGCCTTCGCCTAAAAAGCCGACGCGGTGTGTATGCCCGAGCATCTTGATGATGGCATATTTTTGCTCCGGTGAAATTCGGGCAAAGACCGCGTAGTTTTCAACGGCTTCGTATTGGGCGTGTGCGCTTAACGCCTCAAGTTCAGCCCCGGTGAGTACCTCATGGGGCGAGGCAGAAAGGCCGATCGTGTACGCAAGCGAACCGGCAATTTCCTTGCTGTCTCCGGTAAGAATTTTGATTGCGACACCCAAGCCTTTTGCAAGCTTTACCGCCGGAATCGTGGTGGATTTTAACGGGTCAGTAAATGCAATAACGCCGAGCAGGTCAAAGCCGTTCTGTGCCTTTGCCTGCATTTTTAAGAGAGCAGGAATATCGCTTTTTTGTATTTTCTTTCTGGCGATTGCAAGGGTGCGGAGCCCGTTTTTTCCTTTTTCAGCAATCCATGCGTGCAGTTCTTTTTCCCCTTGCCCGGTAAAATGGCAGTAGGTGAGAAGGAATTCCGGTGCGCCCCGGAGAATAAGTTCATATCCGGTTTTTGTTTCTATGATTGCGCCGTTATGGCGGTATCGCGGATCAAAGGGAATGGCTCCGATTTTTTTGCACGCCAAAACTTTTTTTTGTTCTTGTACAGGTATGCTTTGAAAGAGCGCGCTGTCAAATGGTTCGTGCTTGTGCTTGTGGAGCGAGCCTGCGGCAAAACAACCGTAGAGAAGCGTGAGAGGATCGGCATGAGGGGAGAGCGATTCTACCGCAAGCTGGTTTTCCGTGAGCGTTCCAGTTTTATCTGTGCAGAGTACGTCAATTCCCCCAAGATCTTCAATCGCGGAGAGCCTTCGCACTGCAACTTTCTTTTTCGCAAGGCGAATTGCTCCTCGCGAGAGAGAAAGTGTTGTTACAACCGGCAGTGCTTCAGGGATAACGCTTACGGCCAGCGCGATTGAAAAAATAAGGAGATTCAGAATGCCGTGTTCTGTCCGGTTGATAAGCAGATTCATCACGAAGATAAAGAGCAGGGTTGCAATCACAATATTGAGAATGATTTTGCTAAAGTGTGCAATGCTTTTTTCAAAACCGCTGACATGCCGCGTTTCAAGCGTGAGGCGCGCGATTGTGCCTAAAGCACTTTCTTTTCCCGTTGCAAGCACCACTGCCCGGGCGCTCCCGCTTGCAACAGTTGTTCCGCTCAAGCCTAAATTTACAGCTTCATGGTACGCCGTTGCCTGTTCTGCAAGGGCAGTACCTTGTTTTATAACCGGTGCAGACTCGCCGGTTAAGGCTGATTCATCAACAGTGCAGTCGTGCGTTTCAAGGAACCGTACGTCTGCGGGAATTTTATCCCCGATTTCTAAAAGTACGATGTCCCCGGGCACGAGTTCCTCTTTGCGGATGACTGCTTCTTTCCCCTCCCGCACGACTTTTGCATAAGAGGTAATGTAGGTGCGAAGCAGGAGAAGCGTGCGTTCTGATTTATATTCTTGATAAAACCCAAGCCCTGTATTGATGAGGACAAAAAGGAAAATCATGAGGGCATCGGTTCGTTCGCCGAGTAAAAAAGCAAGCGCCATTGCTCCGACTAAAAGATAAATAAATGAGGAGCGAAATTGGCGCGCAAAAATGGTAAACCAGCGCATTTTCTTTTCAGAGATCTCATTTGCGCCGTATTTTTGAAGGCGTTCCCGCGCCTCTTCAAAAGAGAGTCCAGTAGATGAGTTCGCCGAGAATGCGTTGAGTGTTTGTGTTTCGGTTTGTGTAGTGAAAGAAAAAATGTTCATTATGTGTATCATAGCATGCGTGCTTTTTCTGCAAAAGAGAGCATGGCCACACATTTTTTTACGTATGAGAGACAGGGAGCTCAATTATGAAAGTTGTGCCTTTGCCTACTTCTCTCTCAACGCGGATACTGCCCTGATGGGCTTCAATTGTATGTTGAACGCCCCAGAGTCCCATGCCGCTCCCACTGTTTTTGGTTGAAAAGTCAGGCTCAAAACATCTTTGACGCACATCTTCGGGCATGCCAATTCCATTATCTGCTATGGATACAACAACCGTATTTTCGTCACGCATGGAAATAGTAACCATGATTGTTCCAGTTG
>CAZHCQ010000052.1:0-4089 GCA_964531415.1 uncultured Gammaproteobacteria bacterium | reverse complement strand
TTTTATGATCGGCAACTATTTTTCAAAAAACGGCGAGTTGTTTGGGATAGAGCAGGCGGTTGTATCAATAGACGATCTGGAGTTTAGCTATGGTTTTGGCGTGTACGAGAATTTAAAAATGCGAAACAGAGTTTTGTATTTTGCCAAACAGCATATTGTAAGGCTATGCGCGTCAGCGAAAGCCATAGAGCTTTTGCACTGCTTTGAAGAAGAGTTTATTGCAAACGCGCTCAATGAGCTCATTTACAAGAACGAAATAGACACCGCAAATATCAAAATGCTTCTTTTGGGGGGGAAAGAGCAAAAAGACGCACGGCTGTTCATATTTTTCTTGAACCCCAAATTTACGGATCGAAAATTATACAAAGAAGGAGCAGGGGTTATTTCTGCTCGTTATGAACGCCTTTTCCCGCAGGCAAAAACCTTGAACATGCTCGGCAGTTACCTCGCGTACGGCAAAGCAGTACAGAAAGGCTGTTACGATGTTTTACTGATTGATAAAAACGGCAACGCGCTTGAGGGGACGCGGACAAATTTTTATGCGATGAAGCACAACACCATTGTTACTGCTCCATCGAAATATGTATTAAACGGCGTTACGCGCCAGACTGTTTTGTCTGTTGCGCGAGAAAGCGGCTTTGTGGTTGAGGAAGAGCTGATTCCCTATTCCTCGCTTGCGTTATACGAGGGCGCGTTTTTAACAAGCACGTCATCAAACATTATGCCGCTTCAAAAAATTGATGCACACGAGTTTGCGGGTATTCCAGACGGAATTAAAAAGCTTATGAAGGCGTATAAAGAATTTTTAAAGCGCTCCGGAGGAAAGTTTAATGAGAGCGTGTTATAACGCATTGCGTGTTGTTTTTAAAAACCGCCCGCAATCGGCGGACGGTTTTTGCGTGATCAGATCCAAGAAGGCGATTTATCGCAATGCATCTTTGAATGCTTTTCCTGCTTTGAATTTTGGAACGCTCATTGCCGCAATCTGAATGCTTGCGCCTGTTTGAGGGTTGCGGCCGGTGCGCGCCGCTCGATTTCCTTTTGAGAAGGTTCCAAAACCCGTGAGTACAACGCTGTCGTCGCGTTTTACGGCTGACGTAATCGTGTCAAGCAGGACATTGATCATCTGCTCTGCCTGGCTTTTTGACACGCCAAGCGCCTCTGCAACCTTCTGGGCGAGGTCAACTTTATTCATATACTTTGTGCAATGAGTCGACACATGTAAAACATATTGCCGAGGCTCGTTTGCTATTATGTATTAAAGATACTTTATTCAATGTGAATTGTTTTTTCAATACGTTCTATTTTTGTGCATGAACCGTTTTCAAGCTCCGCATATATTCCGCTTAAAATAGCCGTTCCTTTCTTTATCATTGTATGTTTTTGTGGGAGTTGCGTCAAGAATTGGGCAAGGATCTCGTCTCTGCCGACTCCCAAGATGCCGTTCTTTGGCCCGGTCATACCAAGATCGGTAATATAACCAGTGCCTTTGTCAAGTATTCGCGCGTCTGCCGTAGGCACATGCGTATGCGTTCCCCACACTATGCTTGCTCTGCCGTCAGCGTACCATCCAAAGGCAACTTTTTCTGATGTTGCTTCGGCGTGCATATCTACCAAAATCTCATCAATCTTGATTTTATCATATTCCTTGAGGATTGCATCAAAGGTTTTAAAGGGGCTTTCCACATGTTCTTTCATGCCGACTTGGCCTTGAAGATTGATGACAAGCACGTTTTTGGCGTTCACCGAAACGAGCTTATGCCCGACCCCCGGCGCCGTATGCGGGTATGTTGCAGGCCGAAGCACAAAGGGATTTGGCTCGTTCAAGATTGCAATGCCTTCTTCCTTGTCCCACACATGGTTTCCAGAGGTGCAGAGGTCAACCCCGGTAAGGCGAATTTCCTCAACGGTTTTTTGTGTTATTCCTTTTGAGTGGGCAAGATTTTCAATATTGGCAACAATAAAATCCGGAGCAAACTCGCGCTTGATTTCAGGGAGCAGTTGCATTACTGCAGTTCTGCCCATGGTGCTGACAATGTCGCCAATCGCGATGATCTTCATAAAAAATATGATTTATATGTTTTGCAGGGGCGGTTCGCGAACGTCCTTGTTTTACCGTGCGTATTCCACAACGCGCGTTTCTCGTATTACATTTACTTTAATTTCGCCGGGATATTTTAATTCAAGCTCTATTTTTGCGGCAATGTCTTGTGCAAGTTTTGCGGCGCCCCAATCATCAATGGTTTCAGGCTCTACAAAAATGCGCACTTCCCTTCCAGCCTGAATGGCGAATACCTTTGCAACGCCTTGAAAACTTTGTGCAACGTCCTCAAGTTCGCTCAAGCGCTTTACATAATCCTCATACGAATCCTTGCGGGATCCAGGGCGGGACCCTGAAATGGCATCAGCAACTTTGTTGATCACCCCTTCAATGGTTTCGGGCGCATCTTGATGATGGGCAATTGCCATGTACGCGACTTCCTCGGGCAGATCAAATTTTTTCATGATCTGATACCCAAGTTCGGGGTGTGATCCCTGCACTTCATGGTCAAGCGCTTTGCCGATATCATGGAGAAGCCCGCCTTTCACGAGGTTTGGCAGATTTTTTACCTTGAGCTCTTGCCCGAGCATCTTTGAAATGAGCGCAACTTCTATTGAGTGCTTGAGAACATTTTGCCCGTAACTTGTTCTGTATTTGAGGCGTCCGAGGATTTGGATAAGTTTTGGGTTGAGCCCCACCACGCCGACTTCGTAAGCGGCTTCCTCTCCGGCCTGTTTAATATCAAGCGCGATATCTTTTTTCGCGAGTTCAAATGTTTCTTCAATGCGCGCGGGCTGAATACGGCCGTCCGCCATGAGGCGTTCAAGCGTGCGCCGCGCAATGTGGCGGCGAATCGGGTTGAAGCCGGATACTAAAATAACATCCGGCGTTTCATCTATGATAATCTCGCATCCGGTTAAAGTTTCAATTGTTTTAATGTTTCTGCCTTCTTTGCCGATAATGCGGCCTTTCATTTCTTCGGAGGTCAGCTTCACGAGCGTGGTGGTAGTTTCCTGGCAGTGATCAGAAGCAACGCGCTGCATGGCGGTGCTTAAGAGTTTTTTCACCTCCTTTTCTATTTCCTCGTTTGACCAGTCTTGAAGCTTGCGAAGACGCGCCATAAGCTCGTCTTTGATTTTGAGCTCTATATTATTGAGAAGAATGGTTTTGGCTTCTTCTTGGTTCAGCGCAGATATTGTTTCCAGCTTTTTGAGCTGATCTTCTTTGATTTTTTTAATTTCTTCTACCCGATCCACGAGTGCTTGTTTTTGCTCGTCAATCGTTTTTTTTGAGGCCTCCAGTTCTAACAACTGTTTATCAAATGTCTCTTCTCTCTGCTCAAGCCGTTTTTGCTGTTTTTGGACTTGAGCGAGGCGTTCTTTCTCCTCTTGTTTTGCTTCTTCAATAACTTGAAGCGCCTTCTCTTTTGCAATAAGGAGAAGTTCTTTTTCTTTTTCCTTCGTTTTTTTGAGGATATCACTTGCTTTTTCTTCGGCTTGGCGAGCTTTTTCCGAAAGAAAAGCCTTACGGATGAAGTATCCCCCTACAATACCCGCAAGCGCAGCAAGAGCAAGCTGCAGGAGCGTTGATGTGTTCATCAGGGATTATTTCGTCCTGATAAAAATCGGCATAGGTAAATATGGTTTTTGTCTTGAGTTCATGACGTTTTGGGCTGTTTTTGATGCGTTGTAAGAACGAAGCATGATCTCATATATTCCTCACAAGATAGTAATCCATACAATGCCTAACTTCCTATCATCGAAAATTTAATAAAGTAAATATGAAACAAAATATATCTTAGCACAAATTGGGCAATTGTAAACCTGTTCCTGTCTTTTGGTTATTGAACAGGCAAAACCGCCTTTTTCATTGACACAACATAGTCTTTGAGGCATTTGTGCATGTGTGGCAGATTGGCGCTGTGCTCTGCAACGATATTCACAATTTGTGAACAGGACACAACGCCATTTGCGCCTGCTTTTGTAAATACCTCTGCGTGCTCTGGTTTGCTGATCCCAAAACCGGCAATGCAGGGCAGGCTTGTGTGC
>CAZHCQ010000051.1:0-4731 GCA_964531415.1 uncultured Gammaproteobacteria bacterium | reverse complement strand
GTATCAGCATACGTAAAGTCGCCTGCCAGAAGCGCTGTCGCCGCTTCGTCTGTTACCTGCTCGCTAAAGGTTACGACAACCGTATTCACGCCAGTCTTTAACTGAAATGTTGAGTTCATCTTCGGCGAGGTTGTGTCTTGTGTAAACACGGCATTATTTCCATCGTTGTCTAGGTCGTCTAGCTGGGTTGCTGTCGTTCCTCCAGCCTCTGCACCCGGCTGGTTACCCACAATATCGTTCACTTGAGCGCCAACCAGTGCAATGGTATCAAGGGCATCTCCCGCAACGAGGTTTGCGTTCATGGTCAAAATCGCAAAATTATTGCCTGCAACATGAGACACAGCAGTGATACTTGCAGCATTACCAACTGCAGCATCAACATAAGCAAAGTCTGCCGCCAGTAACGCCCCACCAAGCTCATCAGTAACGGGTTCATTAAACACAACAAGTATTTTTGTCTGCGCTGCTTTTGTTTTAATAAAACTAATTTTTGGATTTGTCGCATCCGCGTCTAAATTTTGATCCCCTACTGCATCTAGTTGCCCTAATGTAACTCCTACTTTCCCCACATTCCCGACTAAATCCTCCACGTTATTTCCAGCGAACGCGATGGTATCCGCTTTGTCTCCATCAGCAAAGTTTGCATTCATCGTGAGGATAGCCCAATCTTGATTCACTACATGACTGGCTGATGAAATAGAAGCCGCGTTTCCAGCGCCTGCATCACGATACACAAAATCCGTAGCCACAAGCGCCGCTGGTGTTGCGGTTTCATCAGTAACTCGCTCGTTAAAAACAACGAGCATTCTTGCCTGCCCTGTTTTATATTTTATGGACGTAATCGTTGGGATAGTGCTGTCTTGCCCAAGGGTACTGTTCGTTGCTCCATCTAATACATCTAACGCGGTTGCGGTTGTTCCACCTGCTTCTGCGGTAGCCACATTGCCTGAAATATCTCGCACATAGCCATTTGCGCTTAGTGCAATGGTATCTGCCTGATCACCTGCGGCAACATTTGCGTTCATGGTCAGTATTGCAAAACTATCCCCAAGCACATGAGATACCGATGAAATAGATGCCGCATTTCCAGCCCCTGCATCTACATAACGGAAATTATCCGCGTTAAGCGCGGCTCCGCGATCGTTATATACCCCTTCATTAAAGAGTACTAAAATTTTCGTTGTGCCGATTTTATATTTAATTGAGGAAATTTTAGGCGCAGTGGCATCAGCATTGAAGTTTGCGTCAGCAGTGCCGTCAAGTTGGGAAAGCGCGGTTGCGGTTGTTCCGCCTGCACCAGCGGCCGGGGCATTACCTCCCACATCAGTTACCTTAGTTGCATCAAGAAGGATAGTATCTACCTTGTCCGCATCGTTCAAGTTTGCATCCAGAGTGATAATTGCAAAATTATTGCCAGCCACATGCGAAACTGCTGAAATAGCCGTTGCATTGCCCGCTGACACATTCGCATACGTAATATCTCCTACTGCAAGCGCGGCGCCTCCTTCGTCAAAAACCGGTTCGCTGAAAAGAAGGAGCATCTTTGTCTGCCCAGTTTTATACTTTAAAGAAGAAATTACCGGCGTGATTGCGGCGTCAATGTCAAATAATCTGCTTGCCGCAACTACCGCATTTCCATTTGCGTCATACACAGACGTTGCAACGATTGCAAGAGCATCGGCAACATCGCTTGCAACTGGAGTACCAGTGAGGGTAGCGGTTGCATATCTGCTTCCCGGAGTATTCGTAATGGTTGCTACTGCAGTAACGCCAGCCGCATTGCCATTTGTAAAGGTAAAGCCAGTGGCACTCACCGAAGCACCACCGTTAACCGCATTTGATGGTATGGTGCCATACACTCCTTCTGAAAACGTCAACAGGGCGCGTGTAGTGCCAACGATAAATTCAAGTTTATCCAGAGTAGGAGCTGTGCTATCTGCAGTAATCGCTACTACCGTCTTCTTTACATTGCCTCCAACAGTAAATATAGAAGCATTGTCATACGCGGCGATTGTGTCTGATGTTGTGACCGGCCCCGAAAGCCCGATCAGCGCAAAATCATCGCCGGCGGTATGATTGACCCACGCGATGGTTACGCCTCCGGCGGAAGCGTCGGTAAAGGTAAAGTCGCCTGCAACCAAATTGCCTGTACCGCTTGCAGTCGTAAACACCGGATAATTAAAGTTCACCTTGAGAATGGTGCTCGTGCCGCTTGTTTTAATAGTGGCACCCCCAGTTATAATGGCAGGTGTTGTTCCCGCATGCGCATAAGGCGCAACCGCAAAAAATACCACGAATGCCGCAAGTGCGCACACCACAACACGCACTGTATTGGCTACTATTCTATTATGGATAAGTGTGTCTGTCATAAGATGGCTAAAAGCATATTTTGTTCTTCTTTAATTAAAATTGAGAAAAGAACAAAACATGGAATTAAATTTTTTTAAAGTTTTCTAAAAATTGATATAAACATGAGAGCTACTAAACCAATGATGATAACACCCCCCGCTTCTTCGTGACTATTATAAAACCTCCAGGATATTTTTTACCTCCCCTCTATTTTACCCCAAAAAACGCAAAGCAACAAAAAAACAAGTACAAAAACTGTGGATAACACAACAGAACGCGTGCGAGCATTTACTTTTTCTCTGCTCATGGCGTACAATAAAAGTATGGAAGATCAAACCGGAAAAATTCTCGCTTCATGGGAATTCAAAGAATATTCGGAACACGAACACAGCGGACTGTGGTACGCAGGGTTTTGCATTATCGCGCTTGCCCTCTTTATATACGCACTCTTTGCGGCGAACTTCTTATTCGCGATATTTATTGTGCTTGCAAGCTTTGTGATGTTGCTTCGGCATAAAACGCCCCCGCATGACGTACAATTTCAAATTCGCTCTGACGGCGTACTTATTGGAGAGGAATTATACCGCTTTAAAGAATTTAAAAATTTTTGGATACTCTACGAGCCGCCACTGGTAAAAAACCTGTACTTTGAATTTGTGTCGCGGTTCCGCCCGCACGTAATGGTTCCCTTGCAAAATCAAAGCCCTCTCGCTATTCGGAGCCTTCTTGACAAGGTCATAGAAGAAGACTTCCTCAAAGAAGACGAAGCCGTAAGCGAATTTTTAGGCCGGCAGTTGAAGATATAGCAGGTAGGGACAGCACATTGTGCTGTCCCTACGCTTTACGTTTTTGCATATTTCAGATACCATTATTCCCTGCATACGCGGCTGTAGCTCAGCTGGATAGAGCGTGAGATTGCGGATCTCAAGGTCGCAGGTTCAAATCCTGCCAGTCGCACCAATTCTAAAATAAAACACATCTTTAACAAAACCATGAAAGCATTTCTCACGAAAAACTTTGCGCTTGTGCTTGCCTTTCTCTTGCCGATTGTACTTATTGCCGCTGTTGCATTCAGCACGTATCTCCCGTCACAGCCGCTTCCCACCGGCTATAATTTCGTGTATGCAGTATGCACCGACGGCACAAACTACTCGCCCTACCCATGTACCAACTCTCTTCAAAAACGCTATACCGTTACGAGCGGCACATTAGCGGCAAACGAGATAGGCCAATCCCAAGATTCAGACAGAAACGGCATACCCGACATCAAAGAAAATTATACTTCCCGTATTTTCTTACACGACACAAAAAAGAACGAAAGCAGAGAAATTACGCTTGAAGATGCCCAGGTGCTCAAGCTCAACAGCCTTTTAACTTCACTTGACGGCGTTACGGTTTCTGGTTATTATGAGAGAAATCCAGGATTTTTCTTGCTTTTTGACGGCAATTCCTCCTACGGCTACTATCTGATGAAAGGAAAAAAGAAAAGCAGGCTGAATCTTATTAACTCTGACAATACATACTATTACTCGGGTAATTTTCAATTTATCGGATGGGTAACACCCGCAAGCACCTAACTACATTTTTAAATGCATAAAGAAGAATTACTGAACGAGCTCTCTATACACTTAAGCGCCGGCACAATACGCCGCGAAGACATAACGCGCCTGATCAGCCATGATGCAACGCCGCATACAAAAAGATTCCCGCATTTCTCCGTAACAAAAATGCTCTATGTTTTGGGAGCGGCAATTGCGGTGATTGGCATCATTATTTTTGTTGCGCAAATATGGAACGACATTGCATCTTTTGGGCGCATCACAGTAACGCTCGGCCTTGGCCTTCTTATCGCGGCTTTCGGTTCGGTATTGCTCAAACAAAAACCAAAGGATGCAATCGGGGCAATTTTTCATTTTATCGGCGGCATGTTAATTCCAGGGGGCGCAGTGGTAGCGCTCTCTGAAATGCATGTGGCTTCCACTTCATTGTGGCCTCTTGCAATAACATTTGGAGCAATCTTTATATTTTATGTACTGCTCAACACGGTTCATAAACATCCTATTCTCACTTTTTTTACAATCGCAAATGGAACAGCGTTTCTGTATCTTCTCGTTGAAACAATTATTGCAGGCCCCTCCTACAGACACAAGAACGTATACGCATATCTTACAATGGCAATAAGCGCAAGTTACCTTCTGCTTGCGCACACTTTCCGCGCTGGCTGGAATAAAAACCTCATCGGCGCTTTGTATTTCTTTGGCAGTACCGGCTTTTTAGGCGCCGCTTTCTCTCAAGTATTTCATTCTGTTCCGTGGCAAATGCTCTACGTTCTCATTATATTATGCGGGCTTGTGCTGTCAGTGTATGTGAAAAGCCGCATTA
>CAZHCQ010000050.1:0-2705 GCA_964531415.1 uncultured Gammaproteobacteria bacterium | reverse complement strand
TGTTCTGGAGGCCGCGGTCGGATTCGAACCGACGAATGGCAGTTTTGCAAACTGCAGTCTTGGACCACTTGACGACGCGGCCGGAAAGAAAATCAACAATTCAAGAATAACTAATTTTCTTTAAAAAAGACAACTTCATTCGTCTCTGCGGTAAGTGATTCGTTGTCTGTGGTGGGATTATACAACTCTGCTCGAACGTATTTTAGAGGAACCTGCCCCGCTTAGCGAGGCAGAGATTTTTGAACACCATGCGCACTTCATTTCCTACCTACAAGTCTAATCATTCACATATAGTTTGTTCAATAAGCCAATGGAAATAACGCTTCATACTCTTTGAACCGTGGTGGATGACCAATCCGCGATAACTTGCAGCATTGCTGCTATTGAGTCGTGTAACAATACGTTGTACATTCCGTTTCTTGAGTTTTTGTCCATGTGGCCACAGAACAACGCCGAGAAATTTAAGGCCGTGCTTTGCTTTAAAAATTTTATCATTCTTTGGGTGTACATATAGCTTAAGAACATTTTTTAAATATTCAATGCCGGCCGCTCTTAAGTCATACAGAGTCTTCATATTTTCATGAATCATGATAAAATCATCACCGTATCTCAAATAGGCTTGTGGTCTTAATGTATGTTTCACGAAACGATCAAATTCATTCAAATAAATATTGGCAAATATCTGACTCGTAAGATTTCCGATAGGCATACCAATACCCCCCACACACTTTTTATCAACAGCAAAACTGCCGATAATCTCACGGAGCAAATTACACGCTTTTTCATTTTTAATTCTACGGGCAAAAATTCCAAGCAGAATTTTTTGATCAACGCTATCGAAAAATTTTGTTACATCCGCTCTCCAAATAAAATTCTTCGGCATTCTTTTCAAAAATTCTTGCGCCCTTTGAATTGCACCAAGAAGTCCTTTGCCCACACGACACGACCAAGCATCGTAGATAAATGTTTTATCGTAAAGAACGGTCAAGAAATCATAGACGAGGCGATGGATGACTCTGTCCCGTATAGATGCGACGGAAATTTTTCTTTTTTTATTCTCGTTAACAACAAATTTTTTATACCCGCCGTGCTGATAGATGCCATTTGCAAGATCACAATGGAGCTGGTACAGACTTTCCTCCAGATAATACTGGAACTCATGCATCTCATCGGTCACGTTTTTGCCTTTTCTAAAGCGAAACCAGCTTCGCCATATATTTTCTAAACTCACCTCTATGGAATCACTCCCGATCATCAATAAAAGTTATGATGTATACAAGGAAATTATCAACATCAATTCAAAACTGCAAAAAAGATGGAAGTACGGCCTCGGTTTAAGTCTCGAAAATTCTCTACTTGAATGCATTGAGATTTTTATCATGGCAAAGCACGCGCCAAAAGCCCTGAAAGCCGGTTACCTCATTAAGGCAGTAGCGAAACTGGAATCAACATCTTTAAAGCTTCGTTTGTTTTTAGAACTTAAACTCGCCAACGAAACAAATATATTTAAATTGCAGGCGGCTCTCGCTGAAATCGGCCGAATGCTCGGAGGGTGGCTGCGCGCAGCGCAAAGCGCATAACCATCACCGCGGCGCGCAGGCGCGCATTATCGTTCTCATTATCAAGATTGTCGTTACTGAAGTTCGCCTGCCGATTATTCTCATTCCAATTACCGTTGACAACGAGGCCTACTTGACCGAACTTGTCAGGAAACGTTTTTGCAGTCGCAACCGCAAGACGCGCATTGGTTTGCTTTTTTCACCCCGTTCTGGCGGGATAAGCTCGGCTCAAACGTGATGGGTATATGCTTTTACTCGGTTTCTCAGCGTTGCTTCACATGGCAATGAGCTGGATTGTAAAACGCGAGCGCTATGGTAGCCCCGCTTAGCGAGGTTGCTATTCACCACAGCTCCATTGTAAAGAAAAATAAAAAATAAAGAAAAACAAAATCTAAAGCTTAAGAAATTTCACCCATCACCGCGGCGCGCAGGCGCGCATTAACGCTCCCAAGACCAAGGTCACCGCGACCGAAGCTCGCCCGCCGAGCATCCCCACGCCAATTACCGCGGGCAACGAGGCCGTCTTTCACATGGGCATTTTTCGTCTCTCCGGGCAGCAAGGTGAACCGCATGTCGGTGTCACTTATTCTATCCGTTGGTTTGCCCTTTCTAAGTCCTTGTATCATCAGCATCATGTACATGGCCGCATTCTGGCTTTGAAGGCCCGTGTGGCTTTGGAGGTATGTCTCAAAAGCCGTTATCCTGTCTTGATTTTTCATGTCTTCACGTTTGTTCCATGCCGCGTCATGATCTGCCGGCTGCGCGTCAAAGTGCTGCTTGCCTTCGGTAATCACAACACGGTATTTGGTGATCTTTGGCTGGTCCGCCGGAACGCTGTTTTGCGCGGCAATGGCGGAAAGCGCGTTGGTGTAGAAGTCCGCAAAACCTGCGTCTTGCTGCTGCGGCATTGTTTTGCGCGCAGGCTTGTCCACGGCGGAAGCAAACCGCGCCGCAGTCGTATCCGGCACGATGAGCAGGGTCGGTTCACGGAGTTTTTGCAGTTCCGCGATTTGTTCTTTGGTGAGCGATTTGAAAAGGGCTTTTTTGACGGCCTCCTTATCCGGCGCAACCTCTCCCTTGCTGCTATCCAACACGATATTCACCGTATCCAGCGCAGACTGGTATCCCCGCTCCGGGTCGTCAAGC
>CAZHCQ010000049.1:0-2786 GCA_964531415.1 uncultured Gammaproteobacteria bacterium | reverse complement strand
TGCTTAACATTTCAATGCGTGCATGCTATGATGATTTTGTTTTATCGTAGGTAAAAAGCCCCAATAGGTATGGATTTGTCAATAGTGATTGTAACGTGGAATGTCCGAGATTTGCTTGACAATTGCCTCGCTTCCATATATCGCGAAACTCGCGGGCTCTCCTTCGAGGTTTTTGTTATAGATAACGCTTCAAAAGACGGAACCGCGCAGATGGTTAAAACGAAATTTCCTACGGTAAAGCTTATTCGTAACACTGAAAATCGTGGATTTTCGTATTCAAATAATCTCGGTATTAGAAAATCAAGCGGTAGATTTATACTGCTTTTGAATCCAGATACCCTTGTATTTCGGGATACGTTTCTTGACACGGTCAAATTTATGGAGCACCACCCGGAGTGCGGAATTGCAGGCATTCACCTTTTGAATAAAGATTACACACATCAGGATTCTGTGCGCTGTTTTCCGAAATTTTTAGATCAGGCGCTGATCCTTTTAAAACTGCATTTGATATTCTCGCGGTCGCGCGCAATGCAACGATATGTGGCAAAAGATTTTGATTATCTCGTTGATGAATACGGTGAAGATAAGGGCGAAAAAAATTTTGATGAGGTAGACCAGGTTATGGGCGCATACTTTATGGTGCGGCGGGAAGTTTTTAAAAAAATTGGCCTTTTAGACGAGGGTTTTTTTGTATGGATGGAAGAGGTTGATTTTTGCAAGCGCGCATACGACGAGGGTTTTAAAATTTATTATACGCGGGATGCGAAGGCGATGCACTACTATGGCGCCGCATTCAAGCAAATTCCAAGCCTCCGCAAGCAGATGATTTTTGCGCACAGCATCAGACGGTATTTTGTAAAGCACCATGGGATTGTGCAGTATGTCTTGATTGCGTTGCTCTCGTGGGTAAGTATTGCGCTTGCGGCATTGATTCAGATGACTCGGATGCAAGAACGCGCTAACGTGACGAAAAGTTATATACGCAAGGAAAAGGAATATATATGAATCCATTTGGAAAAATTTTCAAGCTTGCGCTCGCACTTATCGTTATTGTGTATGCGCTTTCCGCGCTCGGTTTTTCGGAGCCGCTCATTGCTACCATCAGCTTTTGCCTTATTGTTGCAGTTGTGCTGGTACTTTCGTTGATTGATTTGCAGTACGGAGTGTATGCTGTGCTTTTAGAGTTATTTGTCGGAGGGCACGGCCATTTGTTTGATCTTTTTCTTGGAAATTTTGTACTGTCCCTGCGCATGGGGATTTTTCTTGCGGTTCTTTTGGCATGGTGTTTCAAGCTTGTACAGCTGGCGTTTTCTGGGCGTTTTTTTTGGGAGTCTGAAATACTCTGTTTTTTTAGAAAAAGCAATTTTTCTCTTTGGTATGTGTTGTTGTTTGCTGTAGCGGGCATAGGAATTGCCGAAGGCTTGATATTTCAAAACAGTAAAGCGCTTCTGTTTGCTGACATCAACGGCTGGTTTTTTTACGCGCTTGTTGTTGTTTTCTTTGCGGTTTCAAAAAAGCTCAAGGAACGGCAGTCGCTTGAGATTATCATGCAATTGCTTTCCGCCGCGTTAGTGTGGCATTTTATTTCATCGGTCGTGCTTGAAATAATTTTTTCCCATAAGGATGACTTTTGGCTGATATATAAGCCTTTTACCGGGCTTGTGTATAAATGGCTCCGCGACTTGCGTTTGTTTGAAATAGGCGTGTTTCAATCCCGTTTTTACAGAATTTTTTCGCCCTCTTTCCTTACTTCAGTGGTAGGATTTTTTGTATTTGTTTGGATTTTTTTGGGGAGGATAGGGCAAAACAGCGGTGTCGTTAAAAATTTGTTGCGCGATAAAACATTCCGTGCAAGCTGGTTTTTAGCATCTTTCGCAAGCACAACGCTTATTATCAGCCTTTCGCGGGCATTTTGGGCCGGCATTATTTTTGCATTGGTTTGCAGTGTTGTGTATGCTTTTTGGGTTGTCCGCATCAAATGGAATCAGCTTATGCTGTTTGGTGTTGGGCTTTGCGGATCGCTCGTTTTTTCCTTTCTGGTGATTCTCATCGCCTTAAATATTCCCATTTCAAGCATGTTGCAATTCACGTACCCAAGCGATATTCTTTCGGAACGCCTCACCTTAACAACAGATGACCCTGGCATTGGAAGCCGGTGGGCGCTTCTTCCGGTATTGAATAGGGCCATTTTGAAGCGGCCGATTTTTGGCTATGGTTTTGGAAAAACAGTGAGGTATCAATCAAAAGATCCGCGGATTATAAGCATCAGCAAGGGAGATTATACAACGTATGTATTTGAATGGGGCTATCATGATTTTGCCGTGAAAATTGGTTTGGTTGGCCTCGCGGCCTACCTCGCGCTGATTTTTGCTCTCGTGTTAAACGCACACCGAAAACTTAGGCGCGATAAAGAAAAAGCGTTTGAACGATTTTTCTTATTTGGAATGCTCTTTGGTTTTATTGCGGTGTGCGCAGTGCATTTTTTTAGCCCCTATTTGAACCACCCGCTTGGTATTGGATATATTCTCCTTGTAAGCGCTTTATTTTTCAAAACGATACCTGTACGCACATGAAACTGGAAATACGAAATTTTTGCATCATTGCACATATAGACCACGGCAAATCAACGCTTGCCGATCGTCTTTTAGAAATAACAAACACCATAGATAAACGGCACATGCATGATCAGGTTTTAGATAATATGGACATTGAAAAAGAGCGCGGCATCACGATTAAACTTCAGCCGGCGCGTATGGAGTATGCGCTCAAAAGCGACCCGAAACGAG
>CAZHCQ010000048.1:0-15520 GCA_964531415.1 uncultured Gammaproteobacteria bacterium | reverse complement strand
CTCATAACCTGCCGCGGAAAAATTGGTTTCTTGAGCATATGCGCTTTAACTTCAATGGGAAGAATATCCTTTCTTTCGACTATAAAATCTATCTCCGCCTTGTCTTTGGTGCGCCAAAAAAATACTGTATCAACTGATTTCCCTATCCTCAAGATATGACTGAATTTCTTTCATTTTTTCTCTGTAGACGAGTTTATGTACCATATAGAGATATTTTATCTTAATACTTATATATTTATCAATCGTACTCATCTTTACTGTTAACCCCTCCTTTAAGCCTATTTCTTGCAGTATACAGAGATTGTACCTATACTGCAATCATATGGCGAATCGCAAGAAAAAACCAGCGGTCAACTTCAACAACCTCGCGACACACAAAACCGTGCGGCTTGAGTATGAAATACTTGAAACCTTTGAGGCTGGTTTAGTTTTACAGGGACACGAAGTAAAATCCTGCAAATTAGGACATATTAACTTACGTGGAAGCTATGCAAAATTTGATAAATATGGGCAAATTTGGCTCAAAGAAACGTATGTCGCGCCTTATAAACCCGCAAATCTCCTCCACTATAGCCCAACGAGAGAACGAAAGCTTTTGCTCAAAAAAAAAGAGCTGCGCAAGCTTTTCGGGCTTGCGTCAACTGCTGGAACAAGCATTATTCCGCTTAAAATATACGTACATCGCAATTTCGTAAAAGCGGTGATAGCACTTGTGCGCGGCAAAAAAAAATACGACAAGCGCGAAACCATCAAAAAAAGAGAGATTGACAGCCGAATTCGCCAAAAAATGAAGGCCAGATAAGCCCGCATACAATTCCCCTGTTCCAAGCCAAAACTCCTTGACTTTCAGGCACTCGTTCCTTATACTACACTACGCATTTGGTACAATGGCTTTAAAGCTATTGTTCATGGGGATGTTCATATTTGACGTCCTAGAAGTTGATAAACGTGCAAATTGGGGCAATGCCTTTTTAGTCCCACATCAAAACCTTGAGGGCAACACAAACGGCAACTTAGCCACTGCGGGGAGAGCATTAGTAGCAAGAATCTCCGGATTCTTTGCGAACCCGTTTAACCTCGCACCTGCTTTTGCGTAATTATACGCATGAGCCATCCGAGCGAGGTCATACTCCATAGCCTCGCAACGGGTGCCAAACTCATGGAGCGTAGGGCTTTCCCGCGTTAACCGGCACTGCCCGAAACTCTTTTGTTAACTCGGCAAGAAATATTGCGCTGTAGCTTATGATTTCTCGCCTAAACAAAAAGCCGCAGACAAATTTGTAGATCGTTTGTCAAAACCTAGGGCAGACAGGGGTGCAATACCCCTCATCTCCACCAATTTTTATACTCTGCTCACGAGGCCTGCTTTTAAGGCATTTATTGATTAAAAGCGGCGTCAACCAATTCACATTAGAAAGTCTGGTTATTACAAAAGCAATAAGCGGGTAGCGCCAAAATACAGAATCAACAAGTTCATCACTGCGCCAAATGTACGGCTCATTGACGAGAATGGTGAAATTCTTGGAATCGTAACAATTCATGAGGCGCTCACCACTGCCCAAGAAAAAGGATTAGATTTAGTTGAAGTTTCGCCTTTGGCAAATCCCCCAGTGTGTAAGATCCAGGATTTTGGGCAAATTAAGTATGAGCAGGAAAAGCTCAAAAGAAAGCAGAAAGCAAAGCTGAAAAAAACATTAGTAAAGGGCATACGGATCACCTTTGGCATGGCAGAGCACGACATGGACTTGCGCAAAAAAAATGCCATCAAATTTTTAGAAGAAGGGCATCGCGTTAAAGTTGAAATGGCGCTTTCCGGCAGAGAGCACCAGCACACAGCGCGGGCACTAGAACGCCTGAAAACATTTGCAACAAGCGTTGCCCCTATAGCCACAATAGAAGAAGGTCCAAAACGAACCGGGAGAAAACTGCACCTCCTGATGAGGCCAACCCAAAAACAGGCAAGCGAATATACTTCCACCTTACCAACGAATCATACAACCTAACCCAATCACCCATGCCAAAATTGAAGACCAAAAAATTCATCGCAAAAAGAGTGCGAATTAGAAAATCATCAAAGATCATAAAAAAACAATCTGGGCAAGATCATTTTAACTCAAGAGACAAAGGGAAAAAGACGAGAAATAAACGAGTGAATACAGAAATCAAATCCGAAACAGCACTGTATAAATCCATTAAACAACTAATTCCCTATAATTAACTTCTATGTCGCGAGTAAAACGAGGAGTACAGCATAATAAACGCAGAACAAATATCCTGAAAGACGCTAAGGGCTTCCGCTGGGGGAGAAAGAATAAAATTAAGCTTGCCAAAACAGCCGTTACCAAAGCCGGCGCACATGCGTATAGGGACAGAAAAGTAAAAAAACGCGTGATCAAGCGCATTCAGCATATAAATATCAGCGCCGCGGTAAAGCCTTATGGCCTCTCGTACTCCGTATTCATGGGGCTTCTCAAGAAGGCAGGAATCAAGCTCAACCGCAAGATGCTTGTTGATTTAGCAACCAATCACTACCATGCATTTGAGGCAGTAGTGCATAAGGTGAAGTAATCCCTTTTTAATCATAATTTGACCCCATACATCCCTATATCCTATCCGCGTTCTCAAACGCTTTTTTGTATAAGCCAATCAGGCGATCTTTCGTTAAAACAGTGAACAAGTGCGTATCAGTATTCAGCTCTTCAAAAAGTGTGTCCATCATTTGACGCATTGCCGAAAGGCGATCAGTGATCTCGTGCAATAGCCCTGCTTTTTCTCCTGCCGCTAACAACTGCTCGCAAACTGCCGTAAAGCGAAGGAGAATAACCGAGTAACGATTTTTCATGTCTTCATCAGTAGCCCTCTCTCTGATGATACGCATTTGAACCTTCATCATTCCAATGAATGCCTCACTGAAAGTTGCAATGCGATCTGGCAATGTATCGCGGGCAATATCGCTTGTTCCATACTTACGCGCCAATTGAAATCCAATACCATCCACAAAAACCTCCTCCAGCTCATAGGGAAACCTCTCCTCTACAAGCACACGTTTACTTTCGTCAGCACCAACACACTCGTCCACAATTTCCATAATTCGTGCTCTCTGCTCTTGAAGTGCTTGGCTTGCTCCGTGTGGTAAAAACCCTTGTTGGACGATATGCCCGATTTCATGCGGGCTAATAAAATCAACCATGGCGATACGAGCTTTCATTTCTTCAAGTGTATCTCCCGCAAACACCGTAAGGTGAGCGGCATCATGTAGTTCAAGCACCTGTCGCTGTGCTAGATATTGCTCTTGCCGAAGGCCGAGGGAACTACCCGCCGACATACTCACTTCACCCAATACCGGGTTTGCATCCTCCTCTGCTCGGCCTTCTACCTCCTCTAAGTCAAGCCCGAGATGTGACCCATACCATGCTTTAAGATACGTGATACGGCTTTTTATTTGATCTAAAAGAAATTGCTTTTTTATCTCTTCGCGTTCTTCTGCACTGCGTTCGCTGATTTCACGCTCCGCTTCTAGAGCATGTTGCTGTTCCAACTGCGTACGCGCTTCTTCAAGCTTTGACCTGATAGCACCCAATTCAGAATCTACACGCGCAACAACATCTGGATACGCTGACCAGTATGAATACTCCTTTTTCTCAAACTGGTTCTTCAGCCACTGTTTTGCTTCTGCGTGATCTGGTGTCTGAATCCAAGCGCCCAATACTTATATAACAGAGCCGTCCAAGGTCACGTTCTCTTTGTTCTTTTCCCATTTTAATATTCTCAAAACACTCACGCAACTCTTTGATGGGAACAGCATCAATTACTCCTTGTATATCAACAAAACACGCAGGGGCAGTGCGAAGAAGATCAATCGCTAAACGCAGGTGATCCGCCCGACGGTTCGGCACAGCGCACTCTAAAGCATAAAGTACAATAGCCGAAATAATCCCCGCAGTAGATTCATCTAATTGTCCTGTCGCAAATTTCCTCAACGACTGGGCTAAATTTTGATCTAGCTCCAGCGTGCCTGCGATTAGTTGGGCAACCTTCCGTTTCAGCTTACTCCACGCCGGCGGAGTATCAGCGGTATCGGTTTCTGCCACCCACTCATGAAGAACCTGCGCGACAGGAGGGAACGCATTTTCTTTTTTTGTCAATGTAAATTCTTCGCTCATCAGCAAATCCTTGAATTATAAAGAAATATTTTGTGATTACTTGATACTTTCCTCAAGAACGCGAATGTAGCCGAGAACCGACTCGTTCACGTTGGAATAATTATACGCGCCGGGAACGGTGAACTTCTGCTCGTATGTTCCGCCCGGAAGAACCAAAGCGCTTATTGCCTGCCCGCCCTGCGGAATCGCAACTGACTTGAGCGCCAAATCAGAGAGCGTGGAATCGTTCTTAAAGCGCACGGTTACGCCTTTTTTGATTGAAAGATACTGCGGAGTAAACGCGCCGTTGCCAAATGACACAGTAACTGTAAATTTTTCTTCAACAACATTTTGATCTTCAGTAACGCGCTCTTCTATAACGCCTCCGCCTTTATCAATTTTTGTTGTCGTTCGCACAGTCACAATTTTACTCTCTTTGACCGGCTCCGGTGATACCCATTGGCTTTCTGCTTGCTGAATTTTCAAGTCTGCAGGCGCCTGAACATTGATCGTAATTGACGTATTGCGGTTTGAATTTTTCCCAATAACGCGCACAAACATAACTTTTGGGTAATCTTCTACAGTTTTTGCGTCCTTTACTTCCGGAGTTAAAATATTGCTTGCCACAACATTCCCGTTCACGTCTGCTTGTGCAGTAACAACCTTATTTCGGTAATCAGGCGTTACCGCGTCAGTCACCGGGCCGAGATCTCCTCCGATAAATACATTGCGGACAGGCACCGCTGAAAGGTATGGCCCAACCTCTACATATACCAGTTCTCCAGACCAAAACCCGCCTGCCTGAACATTCAGTAAATCTGTTTTTGCGATCGGGCTGTAGTTATTGACCGCAACGTAGAGCGGATTGCCAGAGAGAGATGCTGACGCAACTGACACTGAACCAGCTGAAATTCTATAATTCGGCGCCTCTTGGTACGTATACACCGCAAGCACATTCAGCGCCGGATCCATTAAATAAATCCGGTCAGTAGCGGCAACAACGATGCGGATGCCGTTTGGCGTTCGCAGAACTTTCAGCCCGCGTACGGTTCCGTCTTTTTTGTTTATCTCTAACGAAGCAATTTGTGTCAGCTTTTTATCAAATTTGCGAATAGCAATTCCATCTACCGCATACACAAACTCGTCTTGAGAAATTCCGTCAACGGCATAGCCGTTTTTAGATTCAAGCATAAAGGATGTTTGAGCATCAATTTCCATAACAGACGCATCTCCTGCGACAAATTTGTGTGAAAATTCATCAATGTATGGTTTTCTCATGCGCGGCATGTTGCCTAAAATCGGGTACTGGTTCGTCTGTCTGCCGTTCTTGTCAAAGAGAATCGCGGCGCTGGTTCCAACGGCAAGCAGTTCGCCGTTTGGGGACACCGAAACGCCGTATGCAGGCAATGTATAGAGATCACGAAGTTTTCCAAGACTTTGCCCGTCTATTTCAGCAATACCGGTTGATCCCGCAACAACAAGTGCGGCGCCGTTTTCATATCCGCTCACAAAAAAATTGGTGCGCACTGGAGAGGCCTTCTTAATTTCCATGCTTGGCCAGTCAACCTTGCTGATATCATATTTTTCAATTGTTTCGCTTGAAACAGAATATGCAAAAAATTTATCTCCTTCACGTCTTAAAAAAACGCTTCTTGGTCCGCTGTCATTCCCGGGGCGAACCTCACTCACCTTTTTAAATTGATCCTGCGGCGTAATCTCCAAAAACTCTACGCCTTCATAATTAGGCGCCGCGATAATCTGCCGCGAGCCGATTTGAATATAATCAAGGCTCTCGTAAACGCGCGCCACGCTCCGCGCGTTGTTTGCTAAACCAACAGCGCCGATAAGTACCGCAAGCGCAATGGCTACCGCAACCGCGCTTTTTTTCTTAAATGGCTTTAAAATAGCTTTTATAAACATACTGTTACCACGCTCCTCTTCTTCGCTTGATGCAAATTAAAGAGGTGCGTAAAATTACTATCGTATAAAATTTAAAATATAAAATTCATGAAAGCACTCTAGGGTAACGCCCTTTTACAAGAAAGTCAATATCGTGCGGCTTTTTGGCTCAACAACCTTGCCATATGAAGACCTTTCTCATAACGCATAACCATAACAAAAATTGGATAAATTGTCAAGAGCAGTTCGTCCAGTTCTTGACTTTTTTTAAAAATATGATAAAGTAATCCATCATTCATTAAAGAAACAGAAAACCTAATGGAAAAAATATATCAACATTCTTTGACAGATACAAGCGCAGATAAAGAAGAAAAACCAGAAAGTCCATTTGATTATAACAAACCACATAGCCGAAGGGCGTTTTTGGTTTATGCGGCGGGCGCTCTAGCAGGGGCTGATGAGATACTAAATCCAAACACAAAGCCTAATCTCCTTCAGTCAATCAAACAAAGCAGGATTGCAGAGTATATCAAACAAGCGATTGAGTTTGAAAAACAAGTAAAATACAATCTTGACGTTTTAGATCGTCTTGATACTGCAATATATCAAAAAGCATCGGAATTGAATCCCAACCTTGTGTCTGATGAAGAACAAATCTCTCTCTTGTGCAATGAATTCAACACCTTTTTTGAAAATCCGTTAAACCACTTTCAAGGAGATTTTTTCAAAAAGCGTCAAGAGATATTCAGATCGGACCCGGAAACAATCCGTCAAAATTTATGGAGTATAGAAGTCTATTTCTCTCTTTGCGGATTCTTTGCATATATTCGCCTTATAAAAAATTATGGAATATATGAAATCAACATGATTATTACAGAAGATCCAGCACAGCCTCGTAAGCCCACCGCCAACTTGCCAGAATCCAGTGTTCTCTCCCACATGGCTGTCATTGAACCGATCCCTGATGATTTAATTGCTCTTGTCGACGAATACCTCCCTGAAAACACCCTTGATATCCACGAAATCGCAGTAACTCATGTTCTCTTTCCTTTTTATATCTCCTCCTACAACAAAGGGGAAACTTTGCTGATGCTTGAAAAACAAATCCCAGATAAACGGAAAAGGGAGGACTATATTAATCAAAATCTCCGCAGAATCGGACTAACTCCAATATATGATGAATCCGGCAATCCGGAAATTCTATTTTACAAACCATATAAAGGCACAGCATATCAAGGCAACTGGATTGAGGAGGGCATTATGAATGAATATTGGCATATTGCTTTTAAAAACAGCCGCCTTGAAGAAACATCTGTGCATCCTGAAACAATCTCTCTTCCTGCACTTTATTTCAATGGGCATAAATGGTTGAACGATATACCAACGGAAGCAATAACGGTTCACCGAATAAATGAACTGCTCTCCGATGTTACAGAGCTCCGCGTTCTCTATAACCGCATCCCCAAAGGAAACGAACAGAGACGCGAGCATAGTGAAGAAAGATATGAATTTAACGGCAGAATCAAAAATCTCATAAATAATATGGAAAGCAGACAGAATATGTTTGGTTACTATTTAAGCTATGCCGTCATTCCGTATGCTTTTAAAAAGCTTGTTGAGATCATACAAAAACTTCCCAGCGAAAAGCTTGATCGTGACTTTCCTGATCTTAAACAATTGAGTGAGAGTATCGCTTCGCACAGCGAAACGGCACAAAACGGCGAACAGCAAGTTGAGTACTACTCCCTCGTAGACGACCTTCCGCTTGCATTGTGGAAAGAATTTCTTTGGAACGAAGAAGGGTCGGTTGAAACGATTGCAAAATATTTGCTTAACCATCTGCGGCAATCTAAATCTACGGAGCCGCCTTCTTTGCAAACGCATCCCGCAAAAAAAGATTAATACACCACATTGCCAAAACAAAATGAGTTTCAAAAACGCCGCGTTTTTGGAAACGCGGCGTAAAAGTTGCTATAATACGCGTAAAGCGATAAAATAAAGAGAGAAAATTAAACTATCATAATCAAATTTAAAAAATAAATATTTATGCGATACATGATTGCAATTATAGGTTTTTCAATACTCATCGGCGCACTGTTCGCAAACCTTATGACACTCATCTTAAAATAACGAGTACGCCTCATGCATCTTCTGAAACCTTTTGGTACCAGCTTTCGCCTTGCCCTAACAATTCAATCTTTTCACGTCCTCCAAATTTTTTATGGTCAAACCACGGAAGCGCTTTTCCATAAACTTCCGCATTCGCATTTTTAAAATTCTGTGCCCCTTCACTCTGCAAAAAGGCGCTCACCGCAGACATATCAGGATACAAGCCAAGCGCTTTTTTCCAAAGAGCGCGGCCGCATAAAAACCCGGATGCGCCAGAAGAAACTGCCAATTTTACTTGTTCAATAAATTCTTTAATATCCACGCCGGCGCTTAAAATAACCCATGGGTGCTCTGCCGCACCATCAACTGCCTTTAAAAAACCTTTTACCTCCGAAAGAGTATATACCGGTGTTCTTTCTTTTCCATCAAAAACAGCATTCGCATACTCGTTTGTATATTTCAGATCCGCTGGAAATTCAAGCTTTAAAAGATCTACTTTGTATTCAGGCTTTGAAAATTCCTCAACCGTTCTCCGCACAATAGCAGGCTTTGCTTTCGCAAATTCAGAAGTATCCGCATCGCCCCCGTCTTTGGGGTAACTTACCGGCTCAAACACAAATGCCACATCGTACTTTTCGCACTCTTCCCCCATGCGCCGCACAAAATCGTGCTGGTAGGCACGCGTTTCTTTAGATGTGTCCGGATTGTAATAAATCACAATTTTAGCCGCATCCGCGCCGCATTTTTTCGTCTTTGCAACTGACCAGCCTTTCACAAGCGTTGAACGGCGTTCCGTGCCCACCTGCTCGTACCCTGATTCCTCCTGTGCAAGCAAAATGCCGGCGGATTTTGGAATATAAACAACGCTCTTGGAAAAACCATAGACAGGATCCATCAACACGCCGGATGCGTATGGCGCTAAAATTTTTGTAATTACCGCTTTCATCTTTGCCATGTCTTCGTACATTACGCGGTCTTTTCCCGCGCCAAGGCTCTGCGCGAGCGCTTTTTGCATTGATCCGCGCTGGTCAATCGCAAGCATGGTAAAACGGCCTTCGCTATCTGCAATCATTGAAAGCCCGCGCATTTTTCCTGGGGTAAGAGAGGTCATAGAAGAGTATGGGTTAATTATTTTCCTTCATTAAGGATCATGCCGATGGTACGCTGTAACGAAGCGGATCGTGCCACTGGATGAGCGCATCACAACCGAATGAGTGGTAATGCGCCGTGGATAAAAACGCACTCCGGAAAGGAGCGGGCCGTCGGTAATTCCTGTTGCCACAAACATTACTTTTCCTTTTGCCAAGTCTTCCAGCCGGAACACCTGCTGTTCAGAATAGCCAAACGCCCGCATTTCTTCCCGTACTTTTTGGTTATGAGGGCGAAAACGCGCCTGAAGCTCCCCCCCTAAACATTTCAGCGCGCACGCCGTAAGCACTGCCTCTGGAGCGCCTCCGATACAAAACATCATATCAATCGTGTTGTCTTGAAGCGCAGGGGCAATACCGTGGGCAACGGTTCCATGGTCAAAAAGAGTTACGCGCGCTCCGCACTGCCGCACTGCTTCAATAAAGGGCTGGTTTCGCTCGCGAAGCAAAATGGCAACAACAAGGTCTTCCACCTCTTTGCCGATGCACTTTGCAACTGCCTTCACTGTATCTTTCATAGGAGCGGTAATATCCACTTTGCCAGCAGAAGCCTTGCCGACGGCAAGCTGTTCCATATACGTTCCGGGGGTTGGCAAAAGCCCGCCGCGTTCTCCAAGCGCAATCACCGACATTGAATTTGGCCTCCCTTCAGAAAGATGCGTAGTGCACTCCAGTGGATCAACCGCGATATCAACCTCAACCCCTTTGCCGGTTCCAAGCTGTTCCCCTACATACAGCATGGGTGCAGAATCTTTCTCTCCTTCACCGCTTACAATGATGCCTGCAAAATCAATGCCCGAAAGACGCTCGCGCATTGCCGAAACCGCGGCGCCGTCAGCACCGTTTTTATCGCCCCTGCCATGGAACCGAGCCGCGGCAATCGCCGCGCCTTCGGTAACGCGCACAAATTCTAATGCGAGATTACGATCCATACTATGTTATTTAATCAAATACTTTAACACTGGAAATTCATTACCTGCCAAAAGGTAAAAGCTTGCGCCGCCGCCGCTTGAAACATGGCCAAACTGCCCATGCATGTGAAACTTATCAACCACCAACTCCGTGTCCCCGCCGCCAATCACTGAATACCCGTTGCTTGCGGCAATTCCTTTTGCGATCTCCTGCGTTCCGTGGCAAAAATCAAAGTCTTCAAATAACCCCATCGGCCCATTCCAAAATATCGTACGCGCGCGCTTGATAATTTCCCCATACACAGCGCGGGTAACCGGGCCAATATCTAAAATTGCTTCATCTTCCCCGCAAATAACGCGCCTCCCGTTGATTTTTACAATCTTCAGCGTGTCTGCGTCATAGCGGCCGTTGCCAATCTTTCGCGCCACAACCGCATCCAAGGGAAGCTGCATTTTATAAAGCTTCAACTGCTCGCCGTTTGGCCACGTATCAGGAATGAGTTCGTATGAAACCGCGTTATTATCTCCAACTGCCAAAAGAACCTCTTTCGCGCTTTTAAGAGGATCTCGTTCGTTCTCTTTTGCCTGATCCACAAAACGGCCTTCTAAAAAAGACCCGCCGACATCAAATCCGCGGGCTTTTGAAAATATATTCGCAAGCACGCCTCCCACCAAAATCATATCGCATTTTGGCAAAACATTTTTTAAAGCCGCGAGCTTGTCTGAAATCTTAGCGCCTCCCACCACAACCACAAACGGCTTCATCGGGCTTTCAATAATTTTTGTGAGAACGTCCAGCTCGTTTTTCATTAGAAAACCAACTGCGGACTCCCTTTCCTGCAAAATTCCCGTCGTTGAGGCATGAATGCGATGGCTCTGCGCAAACGCATCATACACAACCACCTCTCCAGCTTTGGCGAGTTCTTTTGCAAATGCCTGATCCGCCGCCTGCTCTTCAGCATGAAAGCGGGTATTCTCAAGCATCACCACCTCGCGCGGTTTCAAATTCTGTGTGACTTTTGTAACATCAGGGCCAACGCAATCTTGAAGCTTCTGTATTGGTACTTTTAAAAGCTCGGATAGCTTATCTGCAACTGGTCCGAGCCGATACTTTTCAATCACCTTGCCGTCAGGGCGGTTCAGCCATGACACAATAGCAATTGCACAGCCCTTTTCAAGCAAATATCGCAATGTAGGAAGCGTTCCACTGATTCTGCTGTCGTTTTCTGCTTTATACACGCCGCCGTCCTCTATCAGAGCAATATCATAGGCCGCCCTATATAAAACGCGCTTCCCCGAAACATCAATATCATCAAGCGTACGCACAGTATGGGTAGGCATATAAAAACTCTTTAAAAACAAAAGACTTAATGCAAAGAAGTCTCTTCAATCTTTTTAGTAAGTTCCTTGAGGAGGATCCGCCCGAGCGCAGAGAGCGCCTGAATAACTTCAGAATCAGCAAAATTTTTCTTCTCAATCCGATCAAGCGACTCCATGCATTTGAGCAAATACACGCGCGCAAGTTCAAAGATTTTCATACTGTGCGATGCATTCTCCTTTTCAGCAGACATCATCCCCTGCCACACTTCATGGTTTACTAGCCCAATGCCGATTTTTACAATTACCAAATAACTATTGACATTCACGCGAAAAATATCTTTATCTTTAATGTTCTTGTCGTAGTATAAATGTTGCATGGTGCCCAAGGTACTGCTTGCCCATAAATAGGCTTTTTGCCACAGATCGCTCTCCTTTTTAAACCGCGGAGTCGTCCCTTTTTCAAACCCGCCAATCACCTGATATACCAGGTCGTAGATATCATCCATCACGTCACTATCACGGACAGGCCAGTCCTCTAAAAATTGAGTATCACCCATGACAGACTCAAAACCCTCTTCATTCAGCTCGTGTGCACTGCTTCCGTCTCCGAAGGTGAAAATATCCAGTATGGATAAATCACTGTGCCGAGCGTGCTGATATTCCTCCATTTTTTGCATCATATACTCCGGGTTATCTGCCGCTTTCATATACTCTTCAAAATCATTATGAAAAATCTCCCTTGCAACCTCGTCGTACTCAAAATATGTTTGGCGCTCTTCCCGCAGTACTTCCCATTCATGCGGAAGTCTCCGCTGCAACCGAATCTCCGCCGAAGTACTCTGCGTTTTTGCCCCTCTCTTTTGACCAGGCTTTGGGTCAAAAACAATAATATAGGGATTATTTGCGTCTTCTAAATTAAGAGAGATTTTATTCATCATAAGCGAGTTTAATTTTTTTAACCCTATTCTCTGCGCTTTCAAGCGCACTTCTAATCTGCTGGGCGATCATGAGGCCTTCCTCAAACTTTGAAATCGCAACATCAATGTCAAACGCTTCTTCACTTTCCTCAAAATATGCAACAATCTTCTTGAGCTTCTCATACGCACTTTTGAAATTAAATTGTGCGGGGGGACGTGGAGGCATACGCATGTATTCATTTAATTTTTAGGCACATCTTTCACTTCTGAAACTGCCTCGCCGCGAGCAAACAGTGTCCGCAAGAAAGATCCGCGCGAAAGCGTGCCCGCGTCAGTAACGGTACGCCCTGTTGCAGCTGCAATGCTGACGCTATACCCCCGCGTTAAAATTGCCTTCGGGTTCAAGTTATCAAGAACACCTTCCATGCGAGCGATTCTTAAAGTATATTTTGAAAACAAATACGCTACTTTGGAATCTAGCATATTTTGCAAAGAATGCAAGGTTTTTCGCTCACTTTCAAGACGAATTCGGAGGCTCGTATATCGGGACGCCACAGAAGCGACGAAACTCTTGCAACGAGAAATTTTCTCAAAAATATTTGTATCAAGATCTGCACATACGCCGCGCACTTCATCGCGCTGTGTGCCAATCACTCGTTCAATCTTTGTTTTGAACGCGCCCACTTCATTATACACCCGTTCTAAAAATTCGCCACGCTCCGGGAAAAGCAATTCCGCGGCATGAGACGGCGTAGACGCACGTTTGTCTGCCGCCAAGTCTGCCAACGTGACATCTCGTTCGTGCCCAACTCCAACAACAATGGGGATACGCGAAGAAAAAATTGCCCGAGCTAAAGCCTCGCTATTAAAAATCTGTAAATCTTCAATACTTCCGCCTCCGCGCGTGAGAATAATCACTTCTGCGCCGCAGGCTGGATTTTCATTAAAATGAGCAATCGCTGAAATGATCTCTGCCTCTGCGCCCATGCCCTGTACCCTGCATGGCGCAAACAACACCATCGCGCCGCCCCAGCGAGTATTCAATAATTTCATAAAATCAGAATACGCGGCCGCGTCTTCTGAAGTAATCAGCCCAAGTGTGTGCGGCAAAAAAGGAAGCGGCTTTTTATAGCACTCATCAAAAAGACCCTCCGCAGAGAGTTTTGCCTTGATGTGTTCATACAATCGCTGAAGTTCGCCTTCGCCGACAAGCTCAACCGCCTTTACCCGAAACGTCAGCTTGCCTTGCGGAGCATACACGCCGGGTACTCCAAGCACGCGTATTTCCATACCGTCTTCAAGCGCCATGCCTTTCATTTGAGATACAACAAGAAAACAGCTCACTCTGCTCGTCTCGTCTTTCAAATCAAAAAAAACCCACTTATTGCGGCTCACTTTGAATGACGAAACCTCACCCTGCACAATATATGTACTACTGGATAAGTGCATATCCAGCTCGCGTATAAACTCTGTAACAGTATAAATGTCAGTACTATTCATGATACATTTTGCCAAAAATTCCCTTACATTATAATATATTCTGCCTTTTTCCCCTAGCGTCTTGTGCAAAAAGCCTAAAAACCCTACACTTAGGGAGATGGATCACTATGCTTCTAAAAAAGACTCCGATCCGGCTGAACGAGACGAAGATCCGCCGCTGTGGGTAGTACGGTCTATACATATCATCTTTACAATACTGGATGTGTTGTATAAAGTCGTGTACGTTATGTTTGTACATGTCTTTTTTGTTTACGGTAAAGCACTTGGAAAACCTCTTTTACGATTTCTTGCCCTCCCCCTATATCAAAGATTCCTCAAAATTTCAAAGTATTATCAGCATTTTTTTCGGTCTCACCGCGCGCATCGCGTAAGCAAATTCATTTTTCTCGGAACGAGTAAGTACGCGTGGCACGCTGTTGCGGGCTTGATCATCCTCGGTGTTTCAACAAACAATGTTATTACACGCGCTGGAACCAATGAAAACTTTGGGCAACACACTCTCTTTGTCCGCCTCACCAAACCAACTGGAGACTTTATTACGCTCATACAAGAAGATGCCGTTGATCAAGCGGCCTTAACAACCACGCAAAAAGTGCAATACGATAAACTCTTTGCGTCTCTCTCTACCCCTGCACTCCTCCATGAGTGGGAATCCGCAGATCAAGGAACTGAAGCCGCGCTCACAAAAGGAGGGATTGCCCTCATTACTCCGCAAATTCAGGAAACCGCCTCTACACCTGTTCCCCGCAAAACGGTCATTACGTATCTGGTTGAGCCGGGAGACACCATTTCAGCAATCTCTGAAAAATTTGATATCAGCGTCAATACAATTCTCTGGACAAACAACAAAACATCCCGAAGCATTATACGCCCCGGCGACAAGCTGGCCATTCTTCCTGTATCGGGAATTCTCCATACCGTACAAAAAAATGAAACGCTCTCGTCAATTTCAAAAAAGTACAACATTCCCATTCAGGATATTGAATCTTTTAATGAGGACACGCGCATTCTTGCTGTTGGCATGTCCATTCTCATACCGGGCGGCAAAAAGCCTTATATACCTCCGCCGCACCGCCCCATATTTTCCCCAATCCAAACAGCGCTCGGAAGATCATCAACAAGCGGAGATACGATGTTTTGGCCAGCGACCTGCCGGCGTATTACACAGTACTTTAAAGGATATCTTCATACAGGGTTAGATGTTGCGTGCCCAAAAAACAGTGCGATTTATGCCGCAGAAGACGGAGTGGTTGAGAAGGCGGGATGGGGAAGAGGATACGGCAACATGGTTATTATTAACCATGGAGGCGGCGTGAGAACCCTCTATGGACACATAGTGACTGGCGGCATTCTCGTAAGTGTTGGAGATCGCGTGAGCAAAGGAGAAAACATTGCAAGGGTTGGGTCTACCGGCAGGTCTACCGGACCTCACGTCCATTTTGAAGTAATCATAAGCGGGGGCAAGCGCAATCCGCTTAATTATTTGTAGGTGCAGACTTTGGCAGTAACTTGTGCTAAAAAACCGAAAATGCTAAAGTTGATATGGTTTTTGCAATCACGGAGAGGTACCCAAG
>CAZHCQ010000047.1:0-5978 GCA_964531415.1 uncultured Gammaproteobacteria bacterium | reverse complement strand
TGGCCCATAAGAAAGCCCCGCCCTGTAGCGCAAAAACTTCTGCCGCATGAACCGCTTATTACGGGCCAGCGTATTATTGATACCTTTTTCCCTATTGCAAAAGGAGGCACCGCATGCGTGCCCGGCCCCTTTGGGGCTGGAAAAACCGTTATCCAGCACCAGCTTGCAAAATGGTCGGACGCGGATATTATTGTGTATATCGGGTGCGGAGAGCGCGGCAATGAAATGACTGACGTTCTCACTGAATTCCCGGAGCTTAAAGACCCGCGTAGCGGCGAACCTCTGATGAAACGAACAACGCTTATTGCAAATACGTCTAATATGCCGGTTGCGGCAAGAGAAGCGTCAGTATATACCGGCATTACCATTGCGGAATATTACCGGGATATGGGGTATAAAGTTGCGCTCATGGCAGATTCAACCTCGCGGTGGGCTGAAGCAATGCGTGAAATCTCTGGGCGGCTTGAAGAAATGCCCGGCGAAGAAGGCTACCCTGCATACCTTGGTTCAAAAACTGCAGCGTTTTATGAACGCTCGGGGTATGTGAAATGCCTCGGATCAGACGGGCGCACCGCATCGCTTTCCGTGATTGGCGCGGTTTCTCCCCCAGGAGGCGACCTGTCCGAACCAGTAACGCAAAATACGCTCCGCGTGACAAAAGCGTTTTGGGGATTAGATGCAAACCTTGCCTATAGAAGGCACTTCCCTTCCATCAATTGGCTCACCAGTTATTCGCTTTACGGCGAGCAAACGAGCGAATATTTTCAAAAGCACGCCGGGGAAGACTGGCCAAAAATGAAAGAAACAGCCATGCAGATTCTTCAAAAAGAGGCGGAACTGCAAGAAATTGTACGCCTTGTGGGCGTGGATGCCCTGTCCCCAAAAGAACAATTAGTGCTTGACACCGCACGGTCTTTACGTGAAGATTATCTCCAACAAAATGCGTTTGATGAAGTTGACGCGTACACATCCTTAAAGAAGATGTACTTGATTTTGAAAGCAATTATCACATTTCAGAGCATGGTTCTAAAAAAGCTGTCTGAAAATGAGGAAGCAAAGCTTACGGATTTTACACAGCTTCCCTTAAAAGAAGAGATCGCCCGCGCGAAAATGATCAAAGAAGCAGACCTTGAAAAATTAGAGAATTTAATAGGGAGAATTGAGGGGATATAAAAGAACATCCTCTCATCATATTATTTAAGTCAATACCGCTATGAAATCATATAAAACAATTACTGAATCAGCCGGACCGATCCTCATTGTAAAAATCCCAGAAGATGCTGGCATCAAGTACGAAGAGCTTGTTGATGTTGAGCTTGCGAACGGTGCCATCAAGCGCGGCCGCGTGCTTGAAATTACAAACACAAAAGCCGTGGTACAAATGTTTGAGGAAACATCAGGCCTCAATTTAGCCTCCGCAAAAGCAACTTTCTTGGGAAAAACAATGCACATCGGCGTATCAGAAGATATGATGGGAAGAATCTTCAACGGCGCAGGAGAGCCGATTGACGGCGAACCGGATATTATTCCGGAAAAAAAGCTTGACATCAACGGAGCGCCCATAAATCCCTACTCAAGAAACTACCCTGACGATTTTATCCAAACTGGAATCTCCTCTATTGACGGGCTGAACACGCTCGCGCGCGGACAAAAGCTTCCTATTTTTTCAGGCGCAGGCCTTCCTCATGCTGAAATTGCGGCGCAAATTGCAAGGCAAGCGCGCGTTATCTCTCAAAAAGAAGGCGAAGCCGGAGAATTTGCGGTGATATTTGGCGCAATGGGCATTACCTTTGAAGAGGCAGAATTTTTTACCAATGAATTTAAAACAACCGGCGCCATTTCACGCGCAGTGCTGTATATCAACCTTGCGGACGACCCGGTTGTTGAACGCATTACCCTGCCGCGCCTTGCGCTCACCTGTGCGGAATATCTGGCATTTGAAAAAGACATGCACGTGCTGGTGATTCTCACCGACATGACAAACTACTGTGAAGCGCTCCGCGAAGTATCTGCGGCGCGAAAAGAAATTCCCGGCAGGCGCGGATACCCCGGCTATTTGTATACCGACCTTTCCACCTTATACGAACGCGCCGGGCGCATTAAAGATAAAAAGGGCACCATCACACAGATTCCAATTTTAACCATGCCCGAGGATGATAAAACCCACCCCATTCCGGATTTGACCGGCTATATCACTGAAGGACAGATTGCGCTTTCGCGCGAACTGCACCGCAAAAATATTTACCCAAACATTGACGTACTGCCCTCGCTTTCGCGCTTAATGCCGAAAGCAATCGGCGCAGGTAAAACGCGGGAAGACCACTCCGGGCTCGCAAACCAGCTTTTTGCAAGCTATGCGCAGGGCAAAGAAGTACGCGAGCTTGCGGTGATTTTAGGAGAGTCCGCGCTTTCTGAAACAGACAAAAAATATCTCGCGTTTGCTGATAACTTTGAAAATAAATTCGTGCGCCAAGGCCCTCGCGAGGATCGGAGCATTGAAGAAACGCTCACGATTGGCTGGGAACTTTTGAGCATTCTCCCCCGCCAAGAACTCAAACGCGTAAAAGTAGAGCATATTGAAAAGTATATGAAATCTTAATATGGCACTTCTCAACGTCAACCCAACGCGCATGGAGCTTTTAAAGCTCCGAAGGAAACTCAAAACCGCAAAGCGCGGGCATAAGCTTCTCAAAGACAAACGAGACGGGCTCATGAAACACTTCATGATTATTATTAAATCAGCCCGCGCATACCGTGAAAAAGTTGAAAACTCGCTTGGCGCGGCATTTAAAAGTTTTTTATTCGCCGCAAGCCTCATGAGTGAAAAATCCTTACATGAAGCGCTTTCATGGCCGACAAAAAACATTTCCCTTTCGGCAAAAAAGAAAAATGTCATGAGCGTGCTCATTCCGGAATTTTCCTACAAAGAAGCAGGGAACCATTTTTGCTATTCCCTTGCCTCTACCCCATCTGATATAGACTCCTCTCTAGATACCTTCGCAGAGAGCCTGCAAGATATGGTAAAACTTGCAGAAATTGAACACTCTGCAAAGCTCCTTGCAATTGAGATTGAAAAAACGCGCAGGCGCGTGAACGCGCTTGAGTACGTATTTATTCCGCAAATTGAAGACACGATCAGCTACATTGAAGCAAAACTCTCTGAACTTGAACGCGGCGCGCTTGTAACGCTCATGAAAGTGAAAGAAATTATCACGGCACTGGAAGGATGAAACCGCGTCTCTACATTATTTTAAACAACTCTCTCGCATTTTTCGTAGTCACCTCTGCAACTTCCTCATACTCTAAACCCTTAATCTCCGCAATTTTTCTTGCAACGTATTCAACATAATACGGATAATTCGTTTTCCCGCGAAAGGGCTCCGGCGCTAAATACGGCGCGTCTGTTTCAATAAGCATTTTTTCAAGCGGCACTTCCAAAACCACCGGCGCAAGCCCGCTGTTTTTAAACGTAATAATGCCGGTAAAAGAAATAAAAAAGCCTAATTTTAAAAATTCACGCGCGGTTTCTTGGCCGCCTACAAAGCAATGAATAACACCGCGGAGGGGGACATCACATAGGGGCGTTCCGCGGAACGCCCCTACGGCAGGCGACAAAATTTCAATCACTTTGCTGTACGCATCGTGCGGATTCTCTTTTGAGGGGCGGCAATGAACCATAAGCGGTTTATGAAGCTCGCGCGCAAGCCGTATGTGCGCTTGAAATACCTCTTCTTGCTTTTTCATCACCTCACTTCTCGCACTCTGTTCGCTTGGCAAACGAAAATAATCTATGCCGCACTCCCCTATTGCAATAACTTTTTGATCTTGTGCAAGCGCTTTATACTGTTCGTAATTCAATTCCTGCACGTTCTCGCCATTTGCAACATGTACCGGATGCAAGCCGACTGTCGCAAAAACCGGGGCATGTTCAAACTCATGGGCAATTTCAACAGCACGCAACGATGTTTGATACTGCGACCCTACATTAGTAAGCAAAACACCGCGCGCCAAACTTTCTTGAATGGCCTCGCGATAACTCTCCTCAAACGCTTTAAAATTAAGATGGGTATGGGTATCAAAAAGCATAATTACATTATTCACTTACCCTCTGCAAAGCATAGGGCAAAAGAGGAAGCAAAATTTTTGACAAAACAACAAGCATTGCCGCAACCCCAGAATGCGCGATCGCACCCGCAAACTGCGGGTTCAGCGTATGCATTTCCGTAACCGTCAGGAGAAGGCCCAGAGCAAGCATGGAGCCAGCCAACCCTAAAAGCGCGCCAATGAGGCGATTTAATGTAGAAGTAAAAGGAATCACCGCAAGCACGTTAAATGCTTTATCTATAAGCCAAATCAAAAATTTTACAATGCGCGTTACCAAAAATCCTATAAACGCAAAGCTTGCAACGCGGGCAAAATTTCCGCCGCCAACAAGCTCTGCAACCGGTTCATAAAAACGCCCAGCGACAAATGCGCCTAACAATACCGCCACAAGATACCCGCCTGCTTTAATAATGCCGAGCTTCCATCCAAGCCCGGCAAACGAGATAATTGAAAAAAGAAGAATTGCATCAAGGAGTGTCATAATAACAATGTAGTCGCTCGTGCAGGGACAACCCGAGGGTTGTCCCTACAAACGCGGAAATAACGGCGCGATATTTTGCAACCGCGTTCCAGCCTTAAGCAAACCGAAGTGCCGTCTTTCCTGATACGGCTGTGCGCCTTCATCCGGCACTCCGAGCAGAGTAAAAATTTTATCTGACGTTTCCCTCATGTAGGGACGAATCCCCCACCCGATATGCCTGATGCGCTCAAGCCATCGGTAAAACACTGCTGAAAAATGATCTTTCGTATCTTCGCTAAAATTTGTCCATGGCTTTTCGTTCTGCACTTCGCCGTTTAATGCGCCAATCTCAACGGCGAGTAACTGCAAAGGCGTAAACACGTCAGCATGGTGCATGCAGTGCTCTATCTCGCTTAACAAGCGCGTCCCCTCGGTTTGAGCGTCCTTTGAAGGCGAGGGTATATGCCCATCATAATATTTTTCAACCATGGCGCTCACTCTGGAAATAAAATTGCCGATGCCGTTTGCAAGGTCTGCATTGTACTTTTCCTTGAATTTACTTTGCGCAATATCGCCGTCCTTTCCAAAAGGGAATTGCGATAAAATCAAATAACGCGCCGCGTCAGTTCCAAATTCCGCTTGTAGTTCCATCGGGGCAATAACATTGCCAAGGCTTTTGCTCATTTTTTGCCCGTCAACCGTAAAGAATCCGGTTGCAAAAACCTGTTTTGGGGGCATGAGTCCAGCCGCAAGCAACATCGCTGGCCAATATATACAATGAAACTTAATAATATCTTTTCCCACTACATGCATATCCGCCGGCCAAAACTTTTGGAAACGCTCGCCGTCAGGATAGCCAAGGGCCGTAATATAATTACTCAACGCTTCACCCCATACGTATATTGTTTGGGCGCTGTTCCATGGAAGCGGAATGCCCCACGAAACCTTTTCCCGAGAAATTGAAAAATCCTGCAAATCTTGAGCAAACAGCCCCATCACTTCTTTTTTAATATGAAGCGGAGACACCACAATCTCGTCCTCGGTAATCATTCTTTGCACGGCTGGAAGCCAGCGCGAAAGGCCAAAAAACCAATTTTTTTCTTTAATCGTAACAGGAGGTTTTTTATGATTCGGACAATTTCCATTCACTAACTCTTTCTCGGTAATAAATGCTTCGCATCCAACACAGTAAAGCCCTTCATACTCCCCTTCATAAAGCGCGCCATTTTGCTTGAGCGTTTCTAAAAAAATGCTTGCCGATTTTTTGTGCCGTTCGCTCGTGGTGCGGATAAAATCGTCATTGCTGATCTCTAAAACTTTCCATGCTGTTTTAAACTCTTCAGAAATCGCGTCTGTAAATTTTTGCGGATCCATGCCCTGCGCATGGGCGCTTTCAGCAATTTTTGCGCCAAAT
>CAZHCQ010000046.1:0-5259 GCA_964531415.1 uncultured Gammaproteobacteria bacterium | reverse complement strand
GGCCAAAATCCCACGTATTTGCAAGACCGCCGTAGATATCACTCCCCGGAAACACAAACCCGCGCCGCTTGCAAAGCGATACGATTGCTTTCATTGTGTCGTCGGAATGTGGCATAAACGTGAGATTAGTATATGAAACCCGCGCTCTAAAGTCAAAAAATCAAAACACAGGAGCGCATTTATGCGTCCTCTATAGCCATCAAAATATATCTTTCTCTCGTATCCTTTGCAACGCGTCTTTTGAAATTGCAAACCCATATTCCCGCAAAATCAGGGCAATTTCATAAAGCGGCATGCCCACAACATTTATAAAGCAAGTTTTTTATCAACTTGCTTTTGAATGTGCAAAGGCAGTTTGCGGTATCCCTTATCAAACGTCGCCGTAAGATAAAGCTTCCGCTCGCTCTTTTTAAAAGGCTGTGTCATTGTTTGAGCGCATCAAGATGCTTCTTCAGCGCGGAACTTGTATCTATTTTAGTGTAGTGCCCTGTTTTGATATTCATCATTGCATCTTTGATTTCTTGTACTTCTTCCGCGTCCATTTCGCCTGCATATACATCCGCGCCATTTTGAAGTTTGAGCGGACGAAACAAAATACCGCCTTCTGCCTGCAAAACAGTAAAAAGCGTTCCCTGCTCAATGCTCATCTGTGATCTCATTTGTGCTGGAATTGTAAGCTGATAATGCTCATTTGCTTTCACAATCACGCGTGCCGCTGAATCCATAGAAAAATAGGTTAAATATATTGAATTATTATAACAGTACTTTAATACATTTTCCTCCGTATGTCCACCTTGACAAGAAGAAGTGCTCCTCTTAAGGGCTTCATTACTCAACTCCTCATCCGCCCCTTGCTTTTTTAAAAACACAATATTGCGTTTGACGCGCAAACGCGCACTATGCTATATTTTGAGTGGCTATGATCACTGAATATAAAATTGAATATAATTTTGATCCGGAAACGCGCTTTGTCACAGGGGTTGTTCCCGCTCTCAATTACCTCTCCTCTTTCGGCGCGAACTTTGCAGAAGCAGAAAAAAATATCACAGAAGCAATAGAGGCATATTTGGAATCTTTAATAAAAGAGAACGCCATAAAAACTTTAAGATGAAGGTATAAAAAATAAAATACATTTCCCCTCTCTCTTCATACTGCTCTTATTCTACTCTCAAAATTTTTGCACGTCTACGAATCAGTCTATAGGCCACATTCACCCTTCATAAAAAACTATCCCTACATCTCCCCTTTCCGAATCTGCGCTCTTATGCACCGCATGAGCTCTCCATAAAACTCCACGTTATTGAGCGTTGCAAGCGTTAAGGCAAGGGGTTCTTGCACATCAAACAAATGCCGAAGATATGCTTTGGAATACTTCTGCAGAAGCGGGAGCTTTGAAGAAGGGTTAATCGGCGTCATGTCTTTTTTATATGCTGATTTTGTAATAATCAGAGTTTTATAGAATTTTTTGCCGCGTAGGGACACGCCATGGCGTGTCCCTACGAACTGATACAGCCTTCCATGCCGCGCCTCGCGCGTTGGAATAACGCAATCAAACATGTCTATGCCGCGTTTGACTGCCTCAACAATTTGATGAGGATACCCTACGCCCATAAGATAACGAGGCTTTGTATCCGGTAGTAGGGGCGTTCCGCGAAACGCCCCTACGGTATTTTCAATCGCACGCAACATCTCTGCTTCTGACTCTCCAACCGCAACCCCGCCGATGGCGTATCCGTCAAAATCCAGCTCTGCAAGCTCTTTCGCGCTTCTCTGCCGCAGATCTTGAAACCGCGAACCTTGCACAATCGCAAAGGTAAGCGGCGGCAGGGGCGTTTCGCAAAACGCCCCTGCTTTTGTATAACGCTGTTTTACACAATACGCTTTTGAACGCTTCGCCCACGCGCTCGTTAAGGCAACATCCCGCTCTGCCTGTTCATACGAGCACGAATGCTGTGAGCATACGTCTAGAACCATGCGGATGTCCGAGCCAATAACATCTTGCATTTTCAATGAATCTTCAGGCGACATAAAATGAACTGCACCGTCAATATGGGAACGAAATTCAACTCCCTGATCAGTAATTTTTACCAGTCCGTAATGCGCGTCTTTTCCGTATTCATGCTCGGAAGGAGCGGCATGCCATGACGACGTGCCGCTACTTTCCAAAGGCGAATGGCGGTGACGCAAACCCAACGAAAAAACCTGAAACCCGCCTGAATCAGTAAGAATCGGGCCTTTCCACTGCATAAACGCATGAAGCCCTTTTGCCCGCTTTAAAACATCCGCGCCCGGGCGCAACATCAGATGATACGTGTTTGCAAGCACAATCTGCGGCTTAAGCGCTTTTATATCATCACTGCTCAAGGCTTTTACTGCGCCTTTTGTCGCAATAGGCATAAAAAAGGGGGTCTTTAACACCCCTCGCCGCGTGGCAAGCGCTCCAAGCCGCGCCTTTGATTTTTTAGATTGGTATATTATTTTCAGCATGGAAAATAGTTGTAGGGACTGGTCGCGACCTGTCCCTACTATTCAACCATTACCACCACGGACCGCCCTTCAATCAGAATCGGTACGGTAAGGTCTTGCGAACGCGCATCAAGCCGAACTTTAGATCGGAACGTATTTGCGAGTTCGGCATTGTCTTCGGACGGCTTGTTCGCAATATCAACAGTAAAACTCACGCTGTCTCCCTCCCCGGGGCGCACGTCTTTCAAAAACGCTCCTCCTTTTCCTCCCCACACAAGTGTATACCGCCCATTCTGTGGGTCATATTCTTTTACCGCGTCTTTTCCATCGGCATAAATAAAACTTTTCTCTTTAATCAAGTGCTGTAAATCAGCAATCTCAAGCTCTACCACAATATTCTTCAACTCCAAATCCCCTTCATTGCGATAGGTAATTTTATAGAGTACTCCGGATGAAAACTTCACCGAAATATTCTCTTCGCCCGCAGGCGCGTCTGGTGTGTTCGCGTCCGCTCCGATTTGCTCTACCGCAATATCCACTTCAATATGAGGGTCTATCACCGTCGCAATAAGAGATGTTCTGTTTTGAAGGCGAAATGATCCGTTTTCAGAAAAACCGATTTCAGCGCCGAAATTTTTTGATTCGCCAATCGCCCCGATAAGTGCTCCGTGGATAATAATTTTTCCCTCTGCGCCCGCCTCAAGCAATGGGAAATTCCATGAATCTTCACCCTCTTTGAGTGCAGGGCTTGAGTCCGCAAACACAAATGAAAGCGGATAGGTAACTCGCACCACAATGTTTTTCAGCTGTTCTTTCGCGTTATTTTTATACTGAATGACATACTCAATATCCTGCTCTGTCAAGACATTTTTCGTGCCCAGAATGTTCAAGCTCAATACCGAAGATTTTAAAATTGTTGAAACTTTCTTCGTGTCTTTAAAACGCGCATGAAAATTTACCGGCTTATAACTTAAGTTCGCGGTGAATATCTTTTCTTCACCTTCCTCGCCTAAAATTTGCCCAAAAATTTTTATCTTTTTACTCTCCCCCTGCGCGATGCTCCCAATTGACCACACATTACGGCTGGTATTCATTGGCTGAATCGGCTCCGCTTTTTCAAAATTAAAATTATCCGGATACCGCACAATCAGTTCAAGCTCGCTTAAAGCATACTTTTCATTATTCGTATACACAATTTCATAGTTCATCGTGTCCCCTGAAGCAATTTCCAAAGGGGCGCTGACCTCAAGCTCCAAAGATTTTTTTGCTTCCACAGCCGAATTATTTGTTTTTTCAAATATACTCAAAACGCCGCTTGGCACAAGAACCCACTGTGCGCCAATCCACACCGCACCGGCAAGAAACACGAGCAATACCACAAAGCCCACCATACGGCTTAACACCGATGACCCTTTTTGAAATTTTCTATAATTGACGTCCTTTTCTTTGGACCAATCATTGATGAGCTGTGCCGCTTGGTGTTCTTTTACCTCCTTCTCTGACGAAGGACCAGGCACTTCATGCACAGTAAACATACTATTGTTGTATCCTCGGCTGGATTCCTCCGCCTTAGGCGGACGGGAATGACAACAGGGAATTTGCCAAAATTCAATACCTATATTGTACAGTATCTTTCAAGGAATATTAAACTAGAAAGTTCTCTGCCGTCCATCAGGTGGCGCATGCTTGTTCTTGTTACCTCTAAAGCCGGCGATGTGCACTGCCTCTGCAGAGGCGCAGAGGAGCCAAAATCGTACTGTACCCAGTTTTGAAGGGTAAGCACATCGTGCCCATTTAAAATGTCCTCGCCTCGTCCATCTGATCCGTTCCAGCACTCGTGGCAGAGCAAAGATGAAGAAGAAAAATTAAATGCGGAGAGCAAATGATCAGAAACCGCGCGTTTGCACTGCGCGCACTTTTCAATTGACGGCTCATGCCCCAAAAGCTTTAACAGTTTGTATAAAAACATTGAGGCCATCTGGCGCGCAATCCCGCTCTCATTGAGTTCTGTATGCTCAAGCGCAACCAAAAAACAGTGCAGATGATTAAATATCAGTTCATCTTCAAGCCCTTCGTGAGTGCACGCGTTCACTGCCTCAAGTGCAACATGTGCAGTAACAGTCTTTAAAAAATTTTCACGTATTGCCGAAAAAACATTTTCGGCACAGCTTTGTGCAATTACATCAAATGTTCTGCCTTGTGCAATCATACATGATGCATGCACAAGAGGCTCTAAATGCCCGGCAAGCTTGCTTTTAATCTTCAATGTCCCCCGCGCCAAAGCAGTTACCTTGCCATGGGTTTCCGTATACAGCGTTACCAACTTATCATATTCCCGAAATGGGCTGTTGTGAAGAACAATGGCGGAGGTGGTGTAGGTCATGTGTAATCTGCATCATTTGCCTTTTTGTGTATAAAAATAGAATTCCACTCATTACCATATATAGTATCATAAGCATACATCACATCAAACCTTCCTCTTTTTAAAACCAAAACCCGCTCTCGCGCTTGACAAGAAGAAGAAGAAGAAGTGCTTTAGTATATTCAATCTTTCTCAAAATTTTTCATGAAAGGAGGTGAGGAAGATGGACAAAGAGCGTTTATATAACGCCATAACAGGGGGGCTCGTGGGATTGTTTTCCGCGATCGCCCTCTGGTGGCTGGGAGGGAGCATTCTATTCATGATGATCGGAGGAATGCCGTTTTCCTCAGATCAATACGACATGATTATGATAGGTCTGGCAGGACCAATCATAATCATTGCAGGCGTCATTTTGGGCGCCACCCACAAAG
>CAZHCQ010000045.1:0-13467 GCA_964531415.1 uncultured Gammaproteobacteria bacterium | reverse complement strand
TGCTTGGGATACAAGAAACACTTTTGCAACTGCAATGGGGCGAACGGCCGGGCCCGAAAGCCCGCCGGTGTGTGTTGCAAGATACGGCGCGCGCGTTTTGATATTAATGCGCATGCCCACAACGGTATTGATAAGCGAAAGCGCGTTTGCCCCGGCTTCTTTTGCGGCGCGCGCAACAGATACAATATCCGTAACATTTGGCGAAAGTTTTGCGATAAGCGGCTTGTCCGTTGCCAGCCGCATCTTCTTTACCACTTCAAACATCAACTCTGGATAATCGCAAAATGTTTTCCCGCCTTCTTCAATGTTCGGGCAGGAGAGGTTTGCTTCAAAGCCTGAAATGCCATCTTCTTTGCTCAAACGCTCAACAATGCGCGCGTAATTATCGGCTGTTTTGTCAAACACGCCTACAAGTATCGGTATGCCGATTGTTTTAAGAAACGGAAGTTTTTTCGCAATAAACCCCTCAACGCCGTAATTTTGAAGGCCAATGCTGTTTAACATGCCTGACGGCGTTTCAACAACGCGGTGCGCTGGATTTCCCTTCCATGGCGCCAAACTTGTTCCCTTTACTAAAATAGCGCCCAAGCGCGAAAGATCAATAAACTCTTGAAACGGCACGCCATAGCCAAACGTGCCGGCCGCGGTGGTTACCGGGTTTTTCATCTGTATGCCCGCAATGTGTACAGCAAGGTTCATAAGAAATTTATTTTCCCCACTCAATTTTTTCAGCGTCAAAGACGGGGCCGTCTATACAAATCATTTTGTATCCTTCATTTTTGATACTGCATGGGCATCCAAGGCATGCGCCAAAACCGCACGCCATGTACTCTTCAAGCGAAACAAAACAAGGAATGGCATGGCGCACGGCAATGTCTGCGACTTTTTGCATCATCACGGTTGGCCCGCAGGTGATAATTTGATCCAGCGCATGCTCATTAAGAAATTGCGAGAGTACATCAGTAATGAATCCTTTCTCGCCATAACTGCCGTCATCGGTGGCAACGTACACCTTGCGCGCAAAATGCCCTATTTCTTCTTCTCCGCAAAGAATTTTTTTTGACCTCGCGCCGATAAACGCCGAAAGCGCGGCTTCAGGATGCTCTCTGCTCATGCGCTCCGCGCAGAATAAGAGCGGGCCAATTCCGGTTCTGCCACCCACAAGCGCAACAGATTTCGTACCGCTTTTGAGCTCAAAACAGTTTCCCAAAGGCCCAATAATCTCAAGTGTTTCGCCCTCTTTGCGTTCATGAAGAGCGTGCGTGCCGGTACCGCTTTTTTGATAAATAAAGCTTATTGTTCCCTGCTCTTTATCCGCACCAGAAAGCCCCATCGGCCGTTTTAAGTACGTTTCCCCGCCACAACTTACCATAATAAACTGCCCCGGCAAGGCATGAAGGGCAACTTCAGGGCACTCAAGCGTGAGCAAAAAGTATGCACTTGAGAGCTGTTTTTGAGCACTAATTTTTGCGATTCCGTAATATTGTTTCATTGAACATTGATCCTTATTCATACAGTAGAGCAGTTTTGAGGGTACTGTCAATTAAAACTTCAGAATAAAGGTTACCAGAAAGGGAACAAGAATAGTAAGCACAACCCCGCTAAAGACTGATATAATCGCATATTCTTTGCCCAAAAATTTGGTAATAATCGGGAGCGTTGTATCCATTGATGTTGCGCCCCCAGAGGCAATCGGGGCGAGTGTACCAAAATATTTTACAAGAAACGGCGTGGCAAGTAGGGTAAAAATTTCTCTGGAGATGTTTGAAATGAGCGCAATAACTGTGAGCGGCACAAGGACAATTTTGATCTTGGCTTGTTTCAGAACTTCCCATGCTTTTCTGTCCGCGCCAATTCCGATGCCAACAAGAAACATCAAAACGTACAAGGCATACGCGCTCAAGTCGGTTTTAACCAAAAAATGCGGCACAATCTGATACATACTCGCGAGAATTCCCAAAATAAAAAAGCCAATAATAATAAGTGGAATTTTTCATTTCTTTGCTTTAAAAAAGAATGTGTGCGTAAAAGAGGCTAAAATAACACTTCCAGCCACAGCTCCAGCCGTCATCAACAGAAGGACTATAAACATACGTACACAAAGTATAGCATAACTCATTTTTTTGATTGATTGGCAGTTGCTCTTTTTTACGAATATCCTGTATGCTCTCATTGCTATGAACAATGCGGTGCACGAGCTCATCAAGCTCAACCCAAAAACCGAGGCAGAGCTTTCAAGCGCAAAACGCAAAATTGCGCGCGCTTTTCGCATCGGCATTCTCACCAATAGAGTGCTCCTTGCGCAGTATCGTGATTTATTGAAAGCGCACAGCATCAGCAAAGCGCCTGTGCTTGAAACGCTTTTGATGACGCGCAAAACGCGAACTCTTTCAGGCGTTGCACCGCTGACGGTTTCTACAAAAGCATTTCCCTGCCCTGGGCGGTGTACCTACTGCCCTACCGAAGTGCGCATGCCAAAAAGCTACCTTTCAACCCAGCCGGCGGCGGCACGAGCGCTTTCTTTAAACTTTGATCCGTATCTCCAAATTCAGCGGCGCTTAGATGCATTTTACGACAACGGGCACCGCCCGGAAAAAATTGACGTGCGTATTTTGGGAGGAACGTGGTCGTTCTACCTCAAAAATTACCAAACGTGGTTTGTGAAAAAACTGTATCAAGCGATGAACGAATATGTTGCGCATTCGGGAAGCGAGCACGACAAGATAAAAGCGCGCTTTACGCTTTCCGCGCTCCAAGACGCAAACGAAGACGCAACTCATAAATGCATTGGCCTTTCTGTTGAAACCAGGCCTGATTATGTGAACATGCAAGAAATTATCCGCCTCCGCAAATTTGGCGTTACCAAAGTTGAAATCGGCGTACAGAGCTTGAACGATGAAGTGCAAAAGCGCACTAAGCGCGATCATGGAAAACAAGAATCCGCGTATGCCACGCGGCTCTTAAAAAATGCGGGGTTCAAAGTTGCGTACCACATGATGCCAAACTTGCCCGGAGAAACATGCGCGGGAGATGTAAGAAGTTTTGAAGAACTTTTTGCAAATCCTGATTTCAAGCCGGATTACTTAAAAATATATCCGTGCGTGGTGCTTAAAAATTCCATGCTGTACCGTGAATGGCAGGAGGGAAAGCATCAGCCGTATGCACCGGATGAGTTTGATGATTTACTTGTGCGCATCAAGTCGCTTGTGCCGCGCTATACGCGCATTGAGCGTATTTTCCGAGACATTCCTTCCCATCAAATTGAGGCGGGGAATACGGTTACAAATTATCGGGAATTTTTACAGAAAAAAATGGGAGAGCGCGGGCTTGTCTGCGTGTGCATCAGATGCCGCGAAGTGCGTTCCGGCGTTTTAGGGAAAGACGCAGAACTTTTTGATGAAACATACGCCGCGTCAGAGGGCGAGGAGCATTTCATTTCGTATGAATCTTTGGACAAAAAAATTCTCTATGCATTTGTGCGCTTACGGCTCCCGCATGCGCGCAAAGGCGAATATATCCCGATCTTGCATAACACCGCGCTCATAAGAGAGCTTCACACCTACGGCCAGCTCGCGCCGATCGGGGAACACAGCGCCCCTGCAACCCAGCACAAAGGCCTTGGAAAAAAGCTAATGGCAGTTGCCGAAGATACGGCCCGGCGCGCGGGCTATAAAAAAATTGCGGTGATTTCCGGCGTTGGGGTTCGGCAGTATTACCGCAAACTCGGGTATAGACTTGAAAAAGAATTTGGGTATATGATAAAAACGCTGTAAGTAAAACTTCATGCTCAAAGACCGCTACAAAATTACGCAGGATATGCTCAAAAAAGTCGCTGAAATAGACGAATTTAAAGGCGCATGGATGAAATTAAAACTGCTCTCCAGCTCTATCTTGCCGCAATTAGAGCAATCGGTCCTGCTTCAATCTGCCGGATCATCAACGCGCATAGAGGGCTCGCAAATGAGCGATAAAGATAATGAGGTATAGTTTAACGGAACTTTAATGGAACTTATTTCTTAACCTATTTTTATTCTTATGCCTACATACTCGGCTTTAAAAACACAAGACCCTGAACTATATGCTGTTTTAGTGCAAGAATTACAGCGGCAGAGAGGCGTTTTGGAAATGATCGCATCCGAGAACATTGTTTCTCCAGCTGTGCTTGAAGCAATGGGAAGCGTGCTTACAAATAAATACTCGGAGGGGTATCCGGGGAAACGATACTACGGCGGAAATGCGGCAATTGATATTTCTGAAACACTTGCGATTGAACGCGCAAAAACGCTTTTTAGCGCGGAACACGCGAATGTTCAGCCGCACGCCGGCTCCCAAGCAAACATGGAGGCGTATTTTGCGGTATTAGAACTTGGGGATAAAATCCTTGCCATGGATTTAAGCCACGGCGGGCACTTAACACACGGAAGCCCTGTGAATTTTTCGGGGAAATTTTATGCATTTATTCCCTATGGCGTAAACAAAGAAACAGAACGCATTGACATGAATGAAGTGCGGGAAATTGCAATCCGCGAAAAACCAAAACTGATTCTTGCAGGGTATTCTGCCTATCCGCGCAAGCTTGATTTCAAAGCATTTAAAGCAATTGCCGATGAGGTTGGCGCGTATTTGATGGTTGACATCGCTCATTTTGCAGGGCTTGTGGTTGCTGGAGAGCATGAAAGCCCTCTTCCGTACGCGGATATTGTAACCACCACCACGCACAAAACCTTGCGCGGCCCGCGCGGGGCAATGATTATGTGCAAAACAGAGGATAGAATAAAACCAAACGACAAAAAAAATCTTGCACAAAAAATTGATTTTGCGGTATTTCCGGGCATGCAAGGCGGCCCGCTTGACCATATCATCGCGGCAAAGGCGGTTGCCTTCAAAGAAGCAATGAGCGAGGAGTTTAAAGAAACGCAACGGCAAACCGTAAAAAACGCGCAAGCGCTTGCGCAATCGCTCATGGCAGAAGGGCTACGTCTTGTATCCGGCGGAACTGATAACCACCTGCTTTCCGTTGATGTAACCGCGGTCGGCACAACCGGGAAAATTGCTGAAACCGTTTTAGATGAAGCAGGGGTTTGCTGCAATAAAAATATGATTCCCTTTGATACGAGAAAACCGATGGACCCATCCGGCATTCGCCTCGGCACGCCGGCTCTTACCACGCGCGGCATGAAAGAGCCTGAAATGAAGCTGATCGGCGCGTGGATTGCGGAAGTTTTAAAAAATCCGTCTTCGGAAACCGTGATCTTGCGCGTACGCAAAGAAGTTCTCGCGCTTGCTGAAAAATTCCCGATTTATGGGGGGATGTGAGGGGGGGCAATAGTATTTCATGAAATCAGCTGAGATCATAGTTCAAGACAATAAATTTAAGAAGAGTTATCGTTACTGTATTGATGCAGTATTGAACTTGCAATCGTTTGATATGGAATGCCTTTTTCAGCGGCTCGCCTTTTCAGCTTGAAAAGATCCTTTGCCGATATTCGTATATTTATATTTTTTTGCTTGCCGAATGTGTATCTGGAAGCTGTTTGATACTTCTTTTTCTCTGCCTTGAAATTTCCCACAGAAACATAGTTGCCTGTCTCTATATCTTTCAATAATTGCTTCTCTTCTTTTGTAAGGGTATAATATTTCATAATTTATTGTGAATGTATAAGATATTGTTTAGTTGCTTTACGGCTTGGAATAATAGTTTTCAAAAAATATTTTTCTTCGTCTTCTGCAAACGGCACAATGTATACATAACCGCTAATGTTCACGAACAGTAATTTTTGAAGCGGGTATTTCTCTTGATTATGATGTGTTTTGACATCTATTAAATTACCATCATCAATTGCGTTTAGAATATCTTCAAAGCCTATATCGCGCTCTTCTTTTAATTGCTTATTTTTCTTTTCGTCCCAATCAAAGTATTTTTGCATAAAAGTAGCATATGACAACTCATATTGATTGTCAAATTTTTCGTCCCTCCAGTTGGTTCAAGCTTATAGCTTGAACCAACGAAGAGTATGCTCCCTCGCAAGTAGTAGATTAACCCGCGGAAAAGTTAGCAATGAATAACCAAAAAATTCCAGCAAATACAGCAATAATTACTGCCCAATAAGTCTTCCCTTTCTTTCTGGTTTTCATGCGTAATGCTTTATTTGATAAGAGAAGAGAAACGATGAAAAGAGGGGGAAGAAGAACTAAACTTAATAAAGCCGTTTCTAATGCTTGTTGAGCATAAAAGTCTGCTTTTTCTTCAAGCCCTATAACAACCTTTTTTTTGCTCCCTACATATCCCATACCACTAACACAAATCATCAAGATTAAGATAAATAACAACATCATGGTATCTGCTCTATTTTCAAATAACTTTGAACTAAGTCTTGCACCAACGGCAACAACAAAAGCAAAGATAATGAAACCTAAAAATCCAAAACAAATAATATTGGAAACGCTTGTTACTTTAACAGACTGTGTAGTATGAATGTTTTTCATTTTTTTCAATGATACATTGCATAATTAACTTTAGAATGGCCGTTTAATACGCCGCTTGGCTCAATAAGAACCGATCGCCGATCTCTTTGTCAATAATCTGGCGCATGGTGAGCTCTGCGATGGAGTCTTCAAGAAGAATCATGCCTTCTGATCGGCAGGTTTTAATAGTATTTGGGATACTTTGAATTTTATTCTCGCGAATTTGCGTTTTCACCGCACTTGTGCCAATAAGAATTTCAAGCGCCGCAACGCGCCCTCCGCCGCGTTTTGGCACAAGCCGCTGTGCAATAATGCCAACAAGATTTTGCGCTACCTGCAAACGAATTTGCTGTTGCTGATCGCTTGGGAAAATATCTATAATGCGGTTTACTGCCTGATAGGTATTATTCGTATGCAGGGTTGAAATTACCAAATGCCCGGTTTCTGCGGCGGTTACGGCAAGCGCGGTTGTTTCTCTGTCCCGCATTTCCCCAACAAGAATCACGTCCGGGTCCTCGCGAAGCGCCGCACGAAGCGCACTTGGAAATGAAAGGGAATCTGCGCTTGAGCCGATTGCGCGCTGTTTCACCAAACATTTTTTATTCTTGTGGAGATATTCAATCGGATCCTCTATAGTAATCACGTGGTGATTTTTTGTTTCGTTGATGTAATCAATCATCGCCGCAACCGTGGTTGATTTGCCTGATCCTGTAGGCCCGGTGAGGAGCACTAGCCCATAAGGCTGGGTCGTCAAATTTTTGAGCACTGCCGGAAGCCCTAAATCGTCTAGTGTTTGGATTTTTTCCGTAATATAACGCATTGCCAAGTTCAGCCCCCTTCTTTCACGATACACATTCACGCGAAACCGCGCTCTCCCTTCAAAGCTAAATGCAAAATCAACTTCCATGCTTTTTTGTACCTTGGCATACTGCTCTTTAGATAAAAGCGTGTGCGCGAGCGCTTCCATTTGGGCAGAGGTCACCAGAGGAAATTCATCTAAAAAAACAATTTTCCCGTCAATGCGAATAGCCGGAATAAACTCTGTTCCCAAGTGAATATCTGATGAGTGCGCCTCAAGGCAACGCTCAACGACGCGGTGGAGAAGTTCCATAGATATTTATGCTGATATGCGGGTATTATAGAACAAATAGGGCGTGCGTGCTATTATCTTTAAAACCGATACTGCAGAGCCTCGGCAATGTGTTCTGTTTCAAGCGTTTCGCTTTGGGCAAGATCGGCAATGGTGCGGCCTACTTTGAGAATTTTAAAATACCCGCGCGCCGAAAGATCCAGCTTGGTGCTCGCATTTTTTAAAAACGCGGAGCTGTCCGGCTTCAGCACGCAATATGCTTCAATGTCGCGTGCGTTCATTTCAGCGTTATAAAAAATGCCGGTTCCCAAAAAACGCTTTAATTGAAACTCCCTCGCCTGTTCAACGCGCGCGCGCACGCGCGCTGATTTTTCGCTTCCCTCACTTCGCATTTCAAGCACGCTGATTTCAACCGGCGCAACTTCAACCTGAAGATCAAAGCGGTCTAAAATCGGGCCGGATAATTTTTGGGTATACCGCTCAATTGCGTGCGGAGAACACGAACACTCTCGCGTAGGGTGTGTTGCGTAACCGCACGGGCACGGGTTTGTGCTTGCAATGAGAATAAAACTTGCGGGAAACGTAATTCCGCCAAAAGCGCGGCTTATGGTAATTTCCTTTTCTTCCAAAGGCTGGCGCAAACTTTCCAGCACGCCGCGCGCAAATTCGCTGAACTCATCAAGAAACAACACGCCGCGATGAGCAAGAGTAATTTCGCCAGGGCGCGGAATGGTGCCTCCCCCAACGAGCGCCGCCGGCGATGCCGTGTGGTGCGGGGAACGAAACGGCCGTTTTGAAACAAGAGTATTCCCTGATTTTAAAAGCCCTACAATGCTGTAAATTTTTGTTACTTCAAGCGCTTCTTCGGTGCCAAGCTTTGGCAAAATTCCAGCAAGCGCCTTTGCAAGCATTGTCTTTCCAGAACCGGGCGGGCCGTTAAATAAGATATTGTGCCCGCCAGAGGCAGCAATTTCAAGAGCTCGTTTTGGCATTTCCTGCCCGCGGATAAACGCGATGTCGTTTACGAGCGCTTCGTTTGGTATCTGCATCGGAGCAGGCCGTTTTGCTGGTATCGGCGCGCACACAGTACCTTGCAACAGCGCAAGAAAACCAGAAAGCCCATCAAGCGGAATAATCTCTATCCCTGTAACGAGTGCTCCTTCATGAAAATTTTCCGCTGGCACATAGAGTTTTTTGAATCCGTGATCCCGTGCGAATACCGCTATAGAGAGCACGCCATTCACTCTGCGCAAGGAGCCGTCAAGCGAGAGTTCACCAACAAAAACCGAATCTGCAAGCGATTCCTGCACCACTCCCATTGCCTTTAATATGCCAACAGCAATTGCCAAGTCAAACGCGGGGCCGTTCTTTTTTACATCCGCGGGCGCGAGGTTCACAATCAATTTTTTGCTGTAGGGAAACGTGATGCCGCAGTTGCGCATGCTGGAACGCACGCGCTCTTTTGATTCCTGCACTGCAGTGTCGCCAAGCCCTATAATTTGGAATGCTGGAAACCCGGGAGAAAGGTCAGTTTCGGTTTCAACTAAAAACGCATCCAACCCCCACAACGCCGCTGAAAATACTTTTGTAATCATAAAGTGTGCAGATTTTAAGAACCTTTCGTAAATAAAAAAACTACTGAAAAAACGGCTTCCGTTCGGTCCAGTAGTAATCTGATAGTAGCACAACGCCTAGAAAGAAGGCAAACAGATAGAGGAGAATGAACACAATATTACATATCCTCAATCAATACGACCGCAATCTCTTTAACCATTCGCAATTTTTTGTCATTAGTAATAAATGTATCCGCGCTAAAATCTATTGCAGTAGCAATGTGTATGGCATCGGGAGTACTCATACCATACTTGGCGCGTAATTCAGATGCATCTTCAACAATTTGTTCACTAATGCCCTTTATAGAAAGATGTGGGAAAGTTTCAAGCAGGGTGCGGTAAGAAAAAGCTAAATCATAGCGATTGCGCCGTTTAACTCCAGTAAGAAGCTCAATCAACCCAATGGCCGAAAATACAGCTTCTATCTGTCCGTTTTGTATATTTTTGAAAAGGTTCTCTGCGTATGAAAGATATTGAGGATGCTCTTCAAGTAAGTATATAACCACAACTGTATCTATACCTATTTTTTGTCCCATGATGCGCGCTCTTGTTTAATATATCGCGTTCCGCCTCCAAGCAAGCGCCAAATATCTTTGCCTAATCCCTTAAGAGACGCAACGTGATCTTTTGGTTGTTTTATAATAATCGCATACTCTGTACTGATCGGCTGCACGCTTACATTCATCCCTATTTTAAGGTTCATTTTTTCGCGCGCCTCTTTAGGAATAACGATTTGATATTTTTGAGAAAGTGTTGTTGTCATATTGTTTTACAATATAACAATACGTAAAACTACTGTCAAGATAGTGTGCTCATGCGTATCAGCTTATAATCTATCTGTGGTTCACGTTGCAAACTTGAATCAACCAAGGGGAAAGAACTGAAAAAACGACTCTTGTTCGGTCCAGTAGCAATCTGATAGTAGCACAACGCCTAGAAAGAAGGCAAGAAAACCACCTCTAACAACCGTGGCAACTCTCTTCTCGTGCGGTTACTTCTCAATAATCCACACGTTCTTTTGAGTTTCGTGTTTTTGTTGCTCTTTCCGTAGACGTTTTGGCCGTACCTGCTTTACAAAAACTGTTTCCGGAATTCTTATACCGTATAGCATGCTTGTCAACGGACTCATCAAAAAGGGTTCCTGAAGGGACAGAGAGGACAACGTCAAACGAGAAAATAACTCCCATCGCATCATCCGCAACCACATTTCGTCTGTATGCATGCAGACATCCTCCATAGGGGTTTGCATCATTATGCGCACCACGATATTCATGATAGTTTCTAGCTCTGCATCCGGTAAAAAATAAATAGTCTTGTTGCCTAGCGTTATTTTCCCCCCCTTACCTTTTGACAGAAGTGCTTCTACATTTTTTTGAATCAAATTTAAAGTGGATTCCGTTTGTTCAGACAGTGTTTGAACCACGGCGGGGATATGCTCATTGTCCCTACTTTGAGTTTTTTGATTGTTGAGAGGATCTTCAAACATAAAGCTTGCATAAAACTTTACAACCTACATCATTTAAAGCGCGTTGTCTAGAGAAGCCCTACGTATATGTGAAATACGTAAGTCCTAAATATATCCGTTCAGTTTCATCTTGACGATGGAAGAATGCGTATTGAGATTGTTCCTCCCGAAGAATAATCTTAAAGTTCAAAAAAGCAAAGACTCTCAATCTTTGCTTTTTCTCTTAAAAACTATCAGATCCACTAATTTCTAAAAATTTTGCCGCGGTTACAATTTGAAAAAGTTGACTTTTAGATTCCTGCGTTGTTTTTACTTTCTTCACGCCAGATCGGAAGGCGCACGGTAACGCGCGTCTTTTTATGGGGAATAGAGATGAACGAAATTTTTCCTGCGTGGCGTTCTACGATTTGCTTCACAATATAAAGGCCGAGTCCTGACCCAGCGATATTCTTTTTGCGAGCATCAACGGATCGGTAAAATTTAGAGAACAAGTTTTTTTGTTCTTGTTGAGGAATCCCCTCCCCTGAATTCTCAACAACAAGCTCTACATACGGGGATTTTTTGCCTTTTATGTCTACTACATACGCCAAAATGTGGCCTTTAGGTTTGTTATACTTGACGGCATTGTCAAACAGATTCTGCATGACCATGTGCAGATGATCCGCATCGCCGCGGATGAAAATCGGGGATAGCGGAAACTGTGTATCCACATGAACCATTTTCTCTTGTATGAGCGGGGATACTTCCTCTAGTGCTTCGTGTGCAATTTTCAGTATATCCACTCTTGTGAAAACTTCCTCAATTTGGCCTGCCTCAATGCGCGACACGTTTAAAAGATCATTCACCAGCTTGATCATGCGTACCGTACTTTCGTATCCGCTTTGAAGAATCATGCTCTGTTTCTCGGTAATCGCCCCAAGCTTATTGGTGAGTGTCATATTGAGAGACCATCTGATTGCCGTAAGCGGGGTGCGCAATTGATGAGACACAACAGATAAAAATTCAGCTTTCATTTTTTCTACGAGGCGTTCATGGGTTACGTCATGAAGAATTTTCATTGTGCCTAAGGGGACACCTCGCTCGTTGATCTCAACGGTGGTGACCTCCACAATCACATTCTGCGCTCCATGAAATTGGAGCTCTCTTGTATGTTCTTTGGCCTGAAGCGCGTCGTCTATCGGGGCGTTCATCAACTTCTCAAGATTCGGCGGAACAAAATGGCCTTTGCCACCGCATTTTTTTCCTTTCACTTCATCCTCTTTCACCTCCAAGAGAGCGCATGCACGAGAGTTTATTTGAGAGAGAGTGCCGTTATGATCAAAAATAATCACACCGTCAGTGAGGTGTTCAAATATTATTCTTTGTTTTGCAAGCAATTCATCCAATTCCTCATTTGTCTTTGTGAGCTCCATGTCCCGCAGGAAGAGCATCTGTGAGGTTTCTTCAAGCGCTCTTTTCTCATCTTGAGTAAGTGAACGGTTCATAAAAATATAATTTAGCGGGAATTGTATATCTTCTTCTACGCGAGACAGAAAATAACTACTGTTTCATTGCAGAATTGTGCTCTGCAACTCTTGCCTTCAGTTACCGTTCCCCCGCCAATCGGCGCCTGCTCGCCATAGGTATAAAAGCCAATGAGCGGCACTTTCATGCCGATCTTTTTCCTAATAGCCATAATTTCATCTCCCGCGCGGCGCCCGAGGACTTTCTCTCTCGCAATGCAGTTAAATATAATCGCAAGCGAAAATTTTTTCCCCTTCATCTGGCGTACAGCCATTTGAGCTGCCTCTCCTGCCGCCTGAATGGCGATGTCGCGGCCACCGATCATTAATTTGATTTCAGAATCTTTCGGTATTTCAGCCGCGCAGATAATTGATCCGTCTTTTTCAACCGTAATAGGATCGCGAATTAAATACTCGTCGCTTTTTGGAATTCGCATACCCAAAGGATAGGTAATTGCCATGCGTGCCAACGGTTCTTTGCGGAGATCGTCAGCTTTTTTCCCAAAGTAGTCCTCGTAAATCTCAATCGCTGGTTTATGATCTAATTCATACAGCCGCGCGCCGTCTGATTTTGTAGCCTTCCTTGCAATGCCTATCGGCTTCCATCCGTGTCGCACGCCAATCCCGAAAGTAAACCGTCCAGAAATTCCCGCGCCAACGACGCAACCGCTTTCCACGCTGGCGTTGTAGTATTGATAGGTTTGCTTAAATTTAAAATCATCTCCTGCAGATCCCCCAACAAGCGGTGTTGAAATGCCCATTATTTTTTGAATGCCTCTCACAATATCAGCGCCGTTTCCGACAAGGCCATCCGGCAACATCATAACAGCTTTTATCTTTACCTTTTCGGCCTTTGCAGACTTTTGAATACTTTTGGCAAATTCTTTTCCGGCCTCAAGCGCAGAGGCTTTTATATTCCTTCCGATACCAAGATGGAAGTGGGCTGAATCTGAACGAATCAACATGACTGCAACTGAATTTTTAAATGGTCCCTGCGTAACAATTTCACCCGCAGTGCTACACCCAAGCGCCGTTGCCTCCGGTGCGACCCCTTTGACCCCGGCTAAAACTTCCTCCTGAACGAATGAAACAGAGGAGAAGATGAGAGCGATCTGCGGTTTCTGTTTACCAAGCTCTCCTCGGGCTTTTTCAGCGGCTTCTTTCCCCGCCGCACGCCCATTTTTTGCAAGGGATATTCCGACTCCAGCTTTGAACATATACTTATGTTGGATCTGTACGACCTCTCAAGTTTTTTACCTGTTAGCCCACGGTACTTTAAGAGATATCAGATCATTATTTTTTTTATACAAAATTTGCTTTTCGGATATTTTT
>CAZHCQ010000044.1:0-7423 GCA_964531415.1 uncultured Gammaproteobacteria bacterium | reverse complement strand
AGTGAAATTCTTAACAATATGAAACGGCATAATGTTGCCGATGAACAGTACTATATTACTGTAAATACAGTCCTTTCTCTTGCCGAGCGAGCCATTGAAATTTTTGATCGTTCTGAAGTGCCTGAAAAACGTACACTCTTAAATTTCCTACTTCAGAACCCTACCTTGAAGGGTAGAAAACTTCTATTTAAAGCAAAAAAACCGTTTGACACGGTACTTTTTGCGAACAACTGTACAACTTGGCTCCCGGGGTCGGACTCGAACCGACAACCAATTGGTTACACGTAACCCTCATGTTTCCATGAAGCGTGGACTATATCATCGCCATATCTGCTCTAAAGAGCAGATGTAGGCGCTCTGGTATCTAGTCTCTACGGCGCCCCGCCGAAGCGGGTTCCCACGGTATTAGCTTAGTTATTACCGATAAACCTTAGCCTTCACCGTTATCCCAGAGTTATTCACTTCAAGGTTTCCCTTAAAGGCTGCGTAATTTTGCATGTACCTCTCTGTGGCAATTTGCACACACGATAACGCATTTATCTAGTTCTTCCTTCACCTTTTGCCAGCTTCTTGTAATACCTTTCTGTGATAAACCGAATTGTTTACTTTTCTCATTGATGTGATGGAACTCCAACGCGTCAGCGCAATTTTGATAGCCGCAAAGTTGACATGCACCGCCCTTGTACGCAACAGCTTTTTATTTCAAAAACTTCCTTCTTTTCTTAACTGCTGTTTTTAAGTACAAAGCGCGATCGGCATATGTTCTTGTATCTTTTGACATAATTTTTTTACTATATCATAGATACAAAGCCTGTGTCACAGCCAACTGCTCTGCCATTGAGCTACCCGGGAAGAAAAGCTTTTAATCATTTGCGGCCTTTACCGCTTTTTAAAAACCTTTCTCTCTGGGTCGCTTCGTGTAAATGTCCAGAAACCAATCTTCAAACTACGGCATTTTAATTTTATTGGCAAGCCATTATTTTAATAGTCTTCAAGTTTTCCCATGAGGTCGTTGCCTTTGATTTTTTCAATTGCTTTTGCCTCAATTTGCCGAATGCGTTCTCTCGTAACGCCAAATTCGCTTCCCACCTCTTCAAGCGTGTGGGGCACGCCGTCTGGAATGCCAAACCGCATCTCTATAATTTTCTGCTCGCGCGGGTTTAAGAAAGAGATCACTTCTTTCACGTGGTTTTTCAAAAGCTCCATTGCCGCTACCTTGTCTGGTGAGATTGTTTTTAGATCTTCAATAAAATCGCCAAGCGTGCTGTCTTTATCGTTGTTTTCATCGCCAACTGATGTTTCAAGCGACACCGTATCTTGGGATATTTTTATAATATGATGAATTTTTTCTACCTGCTCTCCCATTTCTGCGGCAATTTCTTCAGGAAGAGGGGATCTTCCCAAATCCTGTGTGAGCCGCCGCTCTACCTGCTGGAAGCGGTTGATTGTTTCCACCATGTGCACAGGAATGCGGATGGTGCGGGACTGGTCCGCAAGCGCCCGCGTAATTGCTTGCCGTATCCACCATGTGGCATAAGTTGAAAATTTGTACCCTTTTTGATAGTCAAACTTTTCAACTGCGCGAAACAGCCCGATGTTGCCTTCCTGGATTAAATCTAACAAAGACAGGCTTCTTCCCGTGAATTTTTTCGCAATGCTCACAACGAGCCGAAGGTTTGCTTCTATTAACCTTTTCTTTGCTTCCAGATCGCCCTGATCTTTGCGTTTGGCAAGCGAAGTTTCCTCCTCTGCTTTTAAAAGAACCACTTTTCCTATTTCCCGCAAGTACATTTGAATGGAGTCCGCGGAAATATCAGAGAGATCAAGGAACTTTTTTTCTACGTCCAACACATAGGATGCTGAACTTTTCTTTTTCTTTTTTGCCCCCTTTTTGGGTGCTTCCTCTTTTTTGGGTATAGCCGGGGATAACAGCGTGGTTGCATTTTCTATCACCACAATGCTGTTATATTCTAATTCAGCGAGCATGTCGTCAAACAGTTCCAAATAATCTTCAACATTTGGAAACATGTACAGCAGTTCTTGTTCAGTCACAAAACCGCGTGTCCGCCCTTTTTTAATGAATATATCTATTTTCTCATTCGTTGGAGCAGGCCGAAGTTTGTACTCAAGCTTTGGCATTTGAGCGTGCTTTTTCTTTTGATACGCACTCTTTTTAAATTGCTTTTTGGGGGAAGCTTTTTTTTGAACTTTTTTTGTTTTAGGCAAAGCCGCTGTTTTTATTGGGGCTTTTTTGGAAGGCTTTGTTGCGGCTTTTATTTTTTTCTTTTTCGCTGGTGGTTGTGCTTTTATGCGCGCACGAGGAGAAGGTGTATTTTTTTTCGCGCGCCCGCCTTTTTGAAGGGACGGTTTTGCTTTTGTCATAGTGATAAGAAGATAACGAAAACGTACAATGCCGGTTACGTTTCCGTAAGTAATTTTTGCAGTTTATCAAGAATGCGCTGAACTTCATGCTCGTCGTTGTTCATTTCCGCTGTCTTTAGTTTTTTGGAGAGCTGTTTTTTGCGCTGCTGTTTCAGGCGCGCTAAGAAATGTTCTTTCAGCCGTTCAATCTCGGCGCAGGCTTCTTCTTCGCTCGTGCTTTCGTAGTCTTTGTCTACCAAGAGGTCAAGCCTGCGGACGAGCACGCGCAAGGGTTCGTCAAGAGATTTCAAAAAGCCTTCTTTGTTGAAGAAATGCTCCTGCTCATCATAGTACGATATGAGTGCGGTGTAAAGATTTTTCAGGCGCGATGTTTCCGGGAGAAGATGAGCCACCTGTTTGAGGTGCGGTATGCAGAGTGGATGACGGAGTGAAAGCGCAACCGCAACGGTAAGCGGGTGCAGGGGGGCGCGGGGTTTTTGTGGTTGTGCCGCTTGCGAGGGTTGTTTATTTTTGAGAGCATTCTGCGCCGATGAGATCGCGTTTACAAAAGCAGGCTCATGCGAGAGCAGGGAAGGTTCAACGCCGATAAGATCGCCCAGTGTTTGTAAATGATGCGTTTGCTCAATGCGGCGCGGCAGGCGCGCGATCATCGGAAGAAGTTCCTGCGCAATGCTCTGTTTGCCTTCGGCAGTACTGCGGTTATACTTTGTTTGCAGGTAAGAGAGGTAGTGGTCAATCACGTTTCTTGCCGATTTGAGCGCGGTTTTCCATTCGTCCTGGTTTTTGGCAATCATGCTGTCGGGGTCTTTGCCTGCGGTAAGTTTTGCTACTTTTACGTGAAATTCATATTTCCATGCGCGCTCAATTGCGCGAAGAGTTGCTTCAAGCCCCGGGGTGTCAAAATCAAATGCGAAAATAATATTTTTTGTGTATCGTTTGAGCAGGTGGAGGTGCTGATCCGTAAGCGCGGTTCCGGAAGTTCCCACAACATGGGTAACGCCAATTCTATGCGATGAAATAACATCCATATACCCCTCCACAAGAATTACCTCGCCTGTGTGCCGTATTGCCTGCTTTGCTTTATCAAGGCCGTAGAGATATGCGCTTTTATTGTAGAGCACTGTTTGGGGAGAATTGATATATTTTGCAGAACTATCGGTTTGGGATAAGGCTCTGCCGCCAAAGCCTATCGGAAAACCGTACGCGTCTAAAAGAGGAAAGATGAGGCGGTTTCTGAAGCGGTCGTAAAAACCGCCTTCTTCTTTTTTAACCGCGAGTCCGCTTGTAAGAATTTCCTCGTCAGTAAAATTCTTTTTTTTTAAGAATACGACAAGTGCATCCCATGAATCCGGCGCGTACCCAAGTTTAAAATTTGTAATTTCTTTTTCGCTCATGCCGCGCTCTTTCGCATAGATTCGTGCGTTGTGTGCGCCGTTTGATTTCTCAAGCGTGAGTATGAAAAACTGCATGGCAAGTTTATGGAGAGAAAGGAGCCTTTGCTTGTGCGATGTTTCCTCGCGTTTTTTTGGTGCAAACTCCAGCGTGATATTCGCGCGCTTTGCGAGAATTTTCAAAACTTCTGGAAACTCCAGCCCTTCTATTTCTTGAATGAAGGTAAACACATCGCCGCCTTTATGGCACCCAAAACAGTGCCATATCTGTTTTTCTTGGCTTACCATAAACGAGGGCGTTTTTTCTTGATGAAACGGGCAGAGGCCTTTGTAGTTTGCCCCGGCGGGTTTGAGCTCTACATGCTCGGCAATAACTTCTACAATATTCACCGCGTCTTTGATGGTTTGAGTGTTGGACATGTTTTTACTCTACGAGCGTGCCCTTGTTTTGTGAAGATTGACAAATTGGTTAAGTGTTGTATAAATATAAAAATTTTTACAATGATGAAAAATAATGTGCCGTCAAAGGGGTGGTTTCCTATTTATGTTCTGGCAAAAAAATAACCCGCCAAATACCGGTGGCTCTTACTCACTACACTATTTTGTTTTTTCAAACTGCTTGTACAAAAATTCAATAATATAATCGTCAGTTCCTTCTTTGCCGAGCATGGCGGTGCCGTGCCCAGCGCGCTTTAAGAAGAGAGAGCGGGAGAGTTCTTTTGAGGGAAGTTTGATGAAGAGAATGTCCGCTGCATTTGCGGAGTCTGGATCGTCTAAACTGGAAATGAAAAGCGCAGGGGACTGCACTTGCGTGATATCATGATCAGTAACAATGCCCTCATAGCGCAATCCCGGCGAAAGCGCGACTGCCGCGGTAATAGGGTAATACGCCGCGTATTGCAGGGCGACATTTGCTCCTATGCCTGCCCCGATAATTATAATGTTCCCGTTCGGATTTTGCTTTTCAAGAAATTTCACGCCCGCTTCTGCGTCAAAAACGAGCTTTGCAAAGCCGATTGACTGGAGCGTGTTTCCATCATTCTTGCTTTCACCCATGCCGCGAAAATCAAGAGCAAGCGCATTATACCCGAGGCGGGAAAGTTTTTTTGCAAAGAAGTCCCATGCGGTTTTGTCTGATCCTCGCATATGAAGAAGCAAAACAGAGCTCTTGGACACTGCGCTTGAAGGATAATACGCCCCTGAAATTTTTACATTCCCGCTGGATTCAAGCATTACAGGCATTGGAAATTGTGGCTCGTGCGAAAGCGGGGCAATGGCATGCTCTGGCGCGGGGCGCGCAATAAACCCGATCATCGGAATTGCTGAAAATGGAAATGGATTCAGCGAAAAATAGGAAAGGCCAACGAAAAAGAGAACTAAGATAATGCTTACGAATTTTGGAAATTTCATATGCTTCACGTTTTGTAGTGACAGGTCGCGACCTGTCCCTACGGCTTGGAGGTGCATTCTTTACTGCTACAGGCAGAGCTTTCGTTTTTTGCAAATACCATAAGGCTTCCGCACGTTTGGCATATCTCACCGGTTGGCTTAGACCATAACGCATTTTTGCATTTCGGATAATTATTGCAGGCAAAAAATATTTTTCCGCGTTTTGATTTCTTCTCTATAATATCACCTTTTTTGCATTTATTACACGCGACGCCGGTTTTTTTCTCTATGGGCACGATTGTTTTGCATTCGGGGTACCCGGAACAGCCTAAAAATGGGCCATACGCCCCGCGTTTGAGTGCAAGCGGTTTTCCGCATTTTTCACAGGCGCCATAGTCTGTGACGCCGTTTTGGAGCAGTTCATCCGCTTCTTTTTTCAATGGCTTCGTGGTTTTACACTCCGGAAACCCGCTGCAGGATAAAAATTTTCCGAAACGCCCCATTTTAATCACCATTGATTTTCCGCATTTCTCACAGCTCTCGTTTGTTGTTTCTTCGGTCAATTCTTTTTTTGACACGCTCTCATATTTTTCGTTCAATGTCTGCTTGAAGGGATCGTAAAATCCGCGCACCACCGGAACCCATTGTTTGTGGCCTTGGGCAATGAGGTCAAGCTCGTCTTCCATTTTTGCGGTGAATTCGTAATCAACGATCTGGGGAAAATGTTGAACTAAAACGTCGTTTACCAATGCTCCTATTTCTGTGGGCATGAACTTTTTTTCCTCATTTCGCGTTACATAATTTCTTGCAAGAATTGTTGAGAGCGTCGGCGCATAAGTTGACGGCCTGCCAATGCCCTGCTCCTCAAGCGCTTTTACAAGTGTTGCATCGGTGTAGCGAGGCGGAGGTTGCGTAAAATGCTGTGAGGGTTTGAGTTCTTGAAGCGTTAAAATTTCTCCGATTGTAAGTTCTGGAAGCAGGCTTTCTGTTGTTTTTATGGGATAGAGTTTCAAAAATCCGTCAAACGTCAGCACTAGCCCGTTTGCTTGGAATGTATAGCCTGTTTCTTTTGCGTCAATGAGCGCTGTGGTATTTTCATAGCGGGCGGGCTGCATTTGGGACGCAATCGTTCTTTGCCAAATCAGCCGGTAGAGATTTCCCTGGCGCTTATCAAGATAGCCTGCAACATTTTGCGGCGTGCGAAACGGATCCGTGGGGCGGATTGCCTCATGCGCTTCCTGTGCAGTTTTTGATTTTGTTTTAAAGCGCCGGGGTTCTTTGGGAAGGTATGTTTCGCCGCATTCTTGGTGTACATATTCGCGCGCGTGCGCAATGAATTGCTCCGCAAGAGTGAGCGAGTCTGTTCTCATGTAGGTGATCAGCCCGGTTTGCCCTTCAGACCCAAGCGCAATTCCTTCATATAATTGCTGTGCAATCATCATGGTCTGTTTTGCCGAGTATCCGAATTTGTTGTACGCGTCAATTTGCAGAGTTGAGGTGGTAAAGGGAGTGGGAGGGGATTTTACCCGTTCTTTCTTTTCCGTGCTCTGCACTTCATAGCGCGCGTTTCCAAGATCCTTGATAATGCCCTCGGCTTGTTCTTTATTTTTGATGCCAAATTTTTTAAACGCTTTGCCGTTTTGGTTTTTCAGCAGTGCTTCAAACACGCTTTGATCGTTTTTTTTAGAGAGCATCGCAGAAAGGGACCAGTATTCCGTTTTCACAAATTTTTCTATTTCGCGCTCCCGCTCAACAACGAGGCGCACCGCAACAGACTGCACCCTTCCAGCGGAAAGCCCCCGCGCAACTTTCTTCCATAAAAACGGCGAAAGTTCATACCCGACGAGGCGGTCAAGAATGCGGCGTGCTTGCTGGGCGTCAACTTTATGCAGATCCAGCTCGCGCGGCTCTTTCAGCGCTTCTAAAATTGCTGATTTTGTAATTTCGTGGAACGTGATGCGTTTTTTGTTTGCTTTGAGCGTTGCGCCCGAAAGTAATGCGTCAAGGTGCCATGCAATTGCTTCGCCTTCGCGGTCTTCGTCAGTTGCGAAGTAAATGTTCTCGGCTTTTTTTGAGGCTTTTTGCAATTTTTCGGCAATGCCCTTTTTGTCTGATGGAATTTGATAATCCGGCGCGAAGTTGTTCTCAACATCAACGCTGATGCGCTTTTTAGGCAGGTCGCGAATATGCCCGAAAGAAGATTCAACTTGGTATTCTTTGGGGAGAAATTTTGAGATTGTTTTTGCTTTTGTGGGAGATTC
>CAZHCQ010000043.1:0-4919 GCA_964531415.1 uncultured Gammaproteobacteria bacterium | reverse complement strand
TTAATGAAAAACCGAATTTTTTAGCTAGTCCTTGTTGTGTTGAGGCGAGCTGTTTTTTCTCTATTGCCAGGTAGAGCAACTCCCGCCATATAATTTCTTTTTTGAGCATAGTATTAAGGAGTAATGTGGTTTAAATGTGGTGAAATATACTCGTGAAAAGCAGGTATAAACATAGAAAAGACGACCGTAACCCCTGCAAACGTGATGGATTTCAAGGCACTTGAGAGTGTATGTCCTGATCAAGGTTTTGAAGCTGTGTTTTCAAAGGTAAAAAAGCGTGCGCGTTACCGCGGAGCAGTGAAGGCAGCGTATCAAAATTTCTTTGAGGCGATAGTGCACAATCTGAAGAAGGCGGTTGTAATTTTGCCAAGGTCGTCAGTGATTGCTTGATTCATGCCGAGAGTGAATTGTGCCTAAAGGGAGAGAAAAGACGACAGAACGGACAAAATTGATACCAAAGTAATGCGATTGAGACAAATACTCAATCAGCATATTCTCAATATCATTACTTCTCTATCAATCCGTTTTTAAGCGACAGCCCCAACATGGAGAAGTGCGAGCCATTGACGAAATCATCACTTTACATTACTATTATCACGTTTACTGCTTATTTTATTTTTTATTATTTATGCTTTCTATAAGACTTGCCCGCACCGGAAGAAAAAATCGCCCTTATTTTAGGCTCGTAGTGACCCAAAAACACCGTGATACTTACGGAAAACACATTGAGATTCTCGGCAATTTTGACCCCTATCATAAAAAAGAAACCCTTACATTGAAATCGGAACGAATACAGTACTGGTTGAGCGTTGGCGCACAGCCCACAACTTCTGTGCATAATATGCTTGTTGAAAAACGGATAGTGAAAGGAAAAAAACAGCGCGCAACAACGACCCATAAGAAGGACCAAGCCAAAAAAGAAGAGCAGGCACAAGCATCTATTCAAAAAGAAACTCCTTCATAATGCGTGTGCAAGAAATTCGGCCAGAAGCGCCGCATTTTTCATTTACGCATTTTTTAGTTCATGTTTAAAAAAGATCCTTTGAAAGAAGACGACATGGAAACGATTATCGGCCCTTCGGTGAAACTTGAAGGCGCATTTGCAAGTGATGGCGATGTAACAATTGAGGGATATGTGAAGGGCGCGCTTGCAACAACAAAAAATTTGCGCATCGGCGAGCGCGCTGTTGTTGACGCATCGGTAAAGGCATCAAACGCGATTATTTCAGGGACGGTGAACGGCCCGTTAGATATTTTTGGCAAGCTGGAAATATTGAGTTCGGGAAGAGTGAATGGGGATGTGCTCTGCACAAGCATCATCATTCAAGAAGGGGCAGTCTTAAACGGAACGTGGAAGATGGGTTCTCAAAAAACGGGCAGTGAAACAAAAGATGAGCGCCAACACGTGCAGGAGGAATTAAAGCGTGCCGCGTAATTTTCTATGTATTTTTATCTTTATGATTCTTTTTTGCAGAACGCAAAATATTCCAAAGAGCTGGATCGCATGGAAACGCGGCTCATGGATATGGGCATCGGCGGGAAAATTGGGAGGCTTAGCCTTTTGAAAAATGCAAAAGAACTCGTGCGCGAGGTGTTAAAAAAGGGGGCACAAAATATTATTTGCGTCGGAAACGACCACACACTGGTGAGTGTTTTTGATGTTGTTGCAGAACAGAACGCAACGCTTGGATACATTCCGGTGGAAGGTGAAGGCACGCATCGGCTTGCAGGGATGATTGGCATGCCCTTTGGAGAGGCGTCTTGCGAAATTCTTTCTAAGCGCATGATTGCACACGTTGATTATGGGCGCATCAACGAAACTCCATTTCTTTTTTACGTGGAAGCAGAGAAAAATGAGGTTGTGATTCAGTCCGGGAAAGGATATAAAATTATTCCGCTTGAGAAAAAAAGCCGCGTGTTGATTTGCAACTGTGATTATCTCCCTGAACTTCAGCTCCAAAAAAAGGACGGGCTTTCTCTTACAAGCGGCGTTTTATATGCGCTTGTGACCCCGGTTGCCGCGCCGCCAACTTTTTTAGGAGGGCTTTTTAAAAACAAACACCTTCAAAAGAAAACATTTGTAAATACTATTATTCCGTTTTCTGAAATGACGCTCACGTCTAATGTGTCGGAAAAGGATGAAGAAATTGCGCTCACCATTGATGAGCGTAAAGTAATTAAAACGCCTGCAAAGATTTCAGTAGTGCCGGCCGGACTGAAACTGATCGTGGGCAAAAATCGTCAGCTTTCGGAATAAAAGATTAGCGCACTTTGTACATTTTGCCATGCTCATTGCCAAAAAAATTGTTCACAATACGATGTACCAAACAGCAGGGCGCATCATCGGCACGGCGTTTGCATTTGCCGCTATTGTTCTGATGAGCCGGTATTTAGGCACGTCCAAGTTTGGAGAGTTTATTATTATCCTCTCCATTGTTCAGTTTTGCGGCGTTGTCACTGATTTTGGCATTCACCTCATTACGCTCCAAGATATTGCTCAAGCAGGGGCCGATAAAGAGAAACTCATCAGCTTGAATTTTACGTTTCGGTGTTTCATTAACCTGGGCATTTTTATTTTCTTTTTAATTGCCGTTCCGTTTTTTCCCTACTCGCAGACGATTAAGCTCGGCATTTTAATAATGTCCTTTTCTAACTTTTTTCTCTCGCTGAACCTCATTCTTGTTACTGTTTTTCAGGAAAATTTACATACCGGGCGTGCGGCGGTTTCGGAAATTGGAGGCAGAGTGGTGAACCTTGCCGGCGTTTTTATTATTATAGTGCTGAAAATGGGGGTTCTTGCGATGGTTGCCGCAAGCACGTTTGCGTTTTTTGTGAATTTGGTGATTTCATTGCTGTTGAGCCGAAAGTTTCTGCGTCTCCGCCTGTGTATTGATTATGCTTACTTTCAAAAATTGGCAGAGCGCACCTGGCCAATTGCTTTGTCAATCATTTTTACGCTTATCTATTTTAAAACCGATACTATTATTTTGTCCCTGTTTCATCCGCCCTCTGAAGTGGGTATTTATGGAATTCCCTACCGCATTCTTGAAACGCTCTCTACTCTGCCGCCGCTTTTTGTATTTCTCATTATGCCCTATCTTGCGCGATTTTACGCGAGGCGGGATTTTAAGAATTTGGGGCACATGGTTCAAAATTCGTTTGATACGCTTGCGGCAATTGCGGTGCCGTTTTCTGCCGGCGCGTTCATGCTTGGAAAGCCGATTATACGGCTTGTTGCGGGAGAGTCTTACGACCGCGCAATTCCGATTTTTTCCATCCTCATGCTTGCAACGAGCATGATTTTTTTAAGTTCCACCTTCACCCACGCCATTCTTATTTTAGAAAAACAAAAAATGATGCTCAAATATTATATTGTTACTGCGGTCATTACCTTTACGTTATACGTGCTTCTTATTCCGCATTATTCTATGTGGGCGGCGTCGCTGTTGACGCTTTTTTCTGAAATGCTCATTCTTTATTTTTCATGGAATCTCGTGCGAAGGTATTCGCAGTTCAGGCTGAATGTTTCGGGGCTGATGAAATCAGTTATTGCGGCATTGTGCATGTCTGCTCTGCTGTTTCCTCTTCGTGCCCTCCCTCTTTTTCTCACCTTGCCCTTTGGCGTCATCGTATACCTTGCGGCGCTTCTGACGATTAATCCGAAAGTGAAGGCCGCGGCAGTAAGCATGATAAAAACAAAAAATCCGCCCGCAGGCGGATTCAGTGAGAATTAGTACGTACTGTTTTTATGATGCACGAGCAAGATACTCTTTTGCACGCATGAGCGCGTATTTCATAGAGAGCGAGTAAATTTTCCCTTTGGCAAGCAACGAGAGCGCTTCCTGAAAATCAACCAGATGAACAGTTAAATCTTCTGCGTCATCCAGATGTTTTTTTGCAGTTTCATGCGCTTCAAGCCCGAGAAAAAAATACTGTTTTTGCGGCATATGCGCAAGCGAAGGATAACACTGATCCAAAAGAATGAGTTTTTTTACGGAATACCCTGTTTCCTCCGCAAGTTCGCGCTGAATCATTTTTTCGGCAGTTTCGTTTTTTTCAAATGTTCCGGCCGGAAGCTGCCACAGCCACTCGCGGTGCGGATGGCGGTACTGGCGTTGCATCACCACTTTATTATCCGGGGTAAGCGCCACGATTTCGGCAATATCGCGGGACTCCCATACATAATAATCCGTAACATGTCCGCGCAGTGTTTTGCATGTATCTTTTCGGATTGTACAATAAGGAAGCTGGAGCAGGTATGTAGTGTTCAAAACTTCCCATTTTTTTTCTTCAGCGGGGTTGTTCATGAGGAAATTGTATTAAAAATTTGGCATTGATAACTCCACTTTCTATGCAATAATGGAGTTGATGGGGTAAAAAATAATGTTTGGGCTAGGTTTTATCTTGGGAGTGTGAGGGGTTGTTGCTGGTATTTTATGCTTCAGAAGATTATAAAATTGGCTCTCCTGCTCATATTTCGTGTTCTTGGATTTTAATACGGTGTGCTATGTCTAAAAATCTTTCCATATATTTACGATGTTTGTTATAAAAACTAGTTACATCCATATCAGCATATTCACTGTAATTTTTTTGTGATTCATCTTCTAAAATTTTCTTCGCCACCGTATCTGCCACCAATTCTGCTATTAGAAGGCGCACATGCATAGAATTTTGAGTATCATTCCATTTTTCTTGCGGACCTAAATACCGTTGCATAACCTTATGATTCGCATTTATTTCTATGAAATTTTCCGTAAATATAACTCTCTGCTCAGTTCCGTATTTTTCTTCATTAACTATTTCGATTTTATACTCTTGTCCAAATTCTTTTTGAGGTGTTACTCGTACTTTAGCTGTAATTTCTTGATTCTGTAGTATTGCAGAAATATGAACCGGTCCTCCTGCGTTTTTGCCTTTCA
>CAZHCQ010000042.1:0-28557 GCA_964531415.1 uncultured Gammaproteobacteria bacterium | reverse complement strand
GCGAGTTTTTTTAAGTCCGTCTGGCGCGCCATGGTGCCGTTCGTGTTCAAAATTTCACAGAGCGCGCCGGCTTGTTCAAGCCCCGCAAGCCGCGCGAGGTCTACCGTTGCTTCGGTATGCCCCGCACGCACTAAAACTCCGAGTTTTTGCGCTCGTAAAGGGAATACATGCCCGGGCTGGGTAAAATTTTCGGCGCGGGATTTTGGATCCGCGAGTGTTTTGATTGTTGTTGAGCGGTCATATGCGGAAATGCCCGTAGACACTCCCCGATCCTTTGCATTGAGTGAAACCGTAAAATTGCATTTGGTATATTCATGGTTTCTTGTTTCATCAACCATTAAGGGAAGTTTCAGGCGATCAACAATGTGGGGCGCAAGCGGAGCGCATAAGAGCCCGCGTCCGTGCGTAATCATAAAGTTTACTTTTTCCGTGGTCATGAGGCTTCCGGCGGTAATGAAATCCCCCTCATTCTCGCGGCCTTCATCATCAGTTAAAATGAGCAATTTGCCTTTTTTAAAGTCGGCAACTGCTTCTGGAACTGATGTATAAAAAACATTTTTCATAAATTCAGTAATTAAGAACGAAGCGCAGAGATCATCGCAAGCGCCGCGCGTGCGGCTTCAATCCCCTTGTTATGGTTATTCTGTCCGGCTCTCGCTTGCGCGGTTTTAAGCGTGTATGCCGGGATAATTTCATAAATAATGGGAATATGATACGCAAGCGATACGTTCATGCATCCCCGCGCGGATTCGGCGGTTACGACTTCAAAGTGATGCGTTTCCCCTTTTATCACCACTCCAAGCGCGATGATTGCATCATATTTTTTCTTTTTCGCAAGATGCTGGCAGAACAAGGGCACCTCTAAAGATCCGGGTACTTTAAAAATTTCAATCTGTTTTTTTTTAAGCCCGTGTGAAATGAGCGCGGCAACGCACTTTATGGTGAGATTTTCGGTAAGCTCTTGGTTATACAGCGCCTGCACAATGGCGATTTTCGTTTTTGAGAAATCTCCGTTTAATGCGCTCCTATCAGAATTTTTGAGCATAGTTTAAAATATATTTTCCTATTATATCAAATTCAATGTTCACGAGAGCGCCTTTAGTATACTTCTGAAAAAGAGTATGTTCAAAGGTATAGGGAATAATCGCGGCTTCAAAAAAATTCTTTCCTTGTTTTGATATTGTCAGGGAAACGCCGTCAACCGCGATTGAGCCTTTCTGTACGATGTGTGTGTTCCAGTGTTGAGGTATCACAATGCGGTATATTTTATTCTCGCCGTTCTGTGTGATGGTTTTGATTTTTCCTACGGTATCAATATGCCCCTGCACGATATGCCCGTCAAGAAACGCCCCTGCTTTGAGCGGAAGTTCAAGGTTCACCCTATCCCCTTTTGTGAGCATTCCAAGCGTTGTAATGCGCAGTGTTTCCGGAACAACATTCATGCTTACACAGCCTTGTGTTTTTTTGGCAATAGTCAAACACACACCGTTTACCGCAATGCTCGCGCCTTTTTTAAGATTTCTAAAAGGCGCTTGTATGGTAAGCGTACTATCGGTTTTTGCTTTTATAAAGCCTGTTTTTTGTATAATTCCGGTGAACATAGCGTATGGGGAGAGTGTAGCTCAAGCATAGCAAAACCTTGCAGAACACACAATTTTTTGTTGAAATGAGAATAGGGGGGTAGGGTTTGGATAAAAATGAGTGGGGTGAGATATGATTTTGTAAAAATACGGCTCAAGAAGATGGCTTGAATAACTCTCTATAGTAGTTACGTATGCCTTTCTCCATGTGAATTTCTTGTTTGCATCGTATCAGTCGCGAGGGTAGTTCCATTTCTGGCTTCATTTTCAACCGCTTTGCGGTAATGCTGATAACTTCGTTGATATTTTGCAGGGCTTATGATTTCAGTTTCTCGTATCATTTTTATAAAATATCTGAACAAAATTGGATCAAAATGTGTTCCAGTCTCAAGGTACATCTGCGTGATGACTTGTTCTATGGGCATTGGCGTTTTATAACCGCGTTCCTCTAAACCGCCTTGAAAAGTATCCACAATCCCTGCTATGCGCGCAAAATAAGGAATTTGTCGTGCTATGAGGCCATCTGGATATCCTGTCCCATCATATCGTTCGTGATGAAAGCGCATGATGTCAGTTTCATTTTCTCCAAAAAGCCTGGGGAAGTTTTGATTGAGTATGTTGAAGCCATAGTCCGGGTGGTTGCGTAGTTGGCATCTTTCCTCTTCATTCAGGTGATGTTTTTGAAAAATGTATGCGGGAACCTTGCGTTTTCCAATATCATGAATGTATAATCCCCAGAAAAGTGAGCGCATCATTTTTGCTTCATCTGCACACCGATAGCCTTTTTGTATCACGAGCCAGTGCGCAAACTGTAATCCGAGGCGTGTAACATTTTTGATATGTTCAATGAGCGAAGGAGTTTCATGCCCGTCTATACGGTGAACATCGTATTGAGCAAGTTCCTGAAGAAGCGTATCCACGGCGTTGGCTTTCTCGTAAAACAGAGAATCAGATTTTATGGCTTGTATAAATTCGCTGTTTTCGGGAAGAACATCCATGCTGAAATAGGGCAATTTTTCCTGCTTTTCTTGCGGGCTGAGTTCTATAAACTGTTCAGTCATAGGGCTTTATGCTGTTTATGCTTGACAAGTTTTTTTGTTTTGTACTATACTGCTCATTAGCACTCTCGTAGGTAGACTGCTAGCCGTTCCCTGCAAAAGGCGACAATGAAAAAAACAATTGAAATTAAGATAAAAAAGCTTCATTGTCAAGTACTTATGAATGAACGACACCAAAAATTAGTATATGCCGTGGTTGAAGAATACATCCGGACTGCTGTGCCGGTGTGTTCAAAATTACTGACCACAAAGTATGCTTTGGAAGTAAGCCCTGCAACGGTGCGCCATGAAATGGCGGAACTCTCTGCTCTTGGGTATCTTGATCAGCCACATACGTCGGCAGGCAGAATTCCTACCGAAAAGGCCTACAAACTGTATCTTGAAATTGTTGATGTAAATCAGCCACTTGACGAGAAAACCGAACAGTATCTGGAAAACGCCTATACTGAAGATGATGAACTTGATCCGCGCAGAAAAATTAAAAATACGGCAAAAGTGCTTGCCGAGGAATCCAAGGAAACTATTATCATCGGGTTTGGGAAGTATGATACGTATTACACGGGCGTTTCGCACTTATTCTCAAAACCGGAGTTTCAAGATGCAGATTTTGTACGCGACATATCAGGCGTGATAGACCGGATTGACGACCTCTTGGCGGAAAAATTATTTGACGGAGCCGGCGAACATGTGCGTGCTTTGATTGGATCTGACAATAGTTTTTCAGATACATGCAGTTTGCTCGTTATAAAATTTGGACAGGAGAGAGATCACTTTCTCGGGCTTTTAGGCCCATTGCGGATGAACTACAGATACAATACGACGCTTCTCAATTTCACCCAGAACCTTTTATCAAAGTAAACTATGGATACACAACAAATACCAGCTTTAGATGATGCCCCGGTGATTCAGCACGATGAGGACAAAACAGATCAGGAAAGCAAAGAACTGGAACTGACAGATAAATTAAAACGTGCGCTTGCAGATTATGCTAATCTGCAGAAGCAGATTGAGAAAGAAAGGCTCCAGTGGGTGAAATTTGCTTCACAAGGTTTGATAGAAGACTTGCTCCCCATACTGGAACATTATGAACAGGCAATGGCGTGCGTGCCGAAAGAAATGGAAAAAGAGCAGTGGGTGGCGGGTTTTAGGCATATTCAAAAGCAGTTTGAAGACTTCATGCAAAAAAATGGAATTGAAAAGATACAGGCAGAGGGGGAAAAATTTAACACAGAGCGGCATGAATCTATCGGGGCTGAAGTGTCGGACAAAGACGCGGATATGGTGTTAAAGCAGGTGCGGCCTGGGTATATGCTCCACGGCAAAGTGCTCCGCCCTGCACAGGTTATTATTAGCACGGGGCGGGACTAATGTATACTTTATATGACGATCGTTTCTTCGCGGTTTTTTTCAAAAATTGTGAAGTGAATGATCTTTCAAAATTATGTCTTCACTTATACGATGGAGTCCGTTCTTTGAACCAATGGACGTGTTTGAAGAAATGGATAAAATGCTTGGCGGATCTTTGCCCGGAGGAAAAATGGCTTTGGGTTTTATGCCGCCGGTTGATATTTCACAAACCGACGACAAGGTTATTGTAAAAGTTGCCCTTCCTGGGATTGATCCAGAAAAGGAGGTAACAATTCGGATTGAAAACGATGTGTTGACTATAGACGGTGAGGTGAAGAGAGAAACAGAGGTTGAGGAAGCGAAGTATCATCGGCGTGAAATGCTCTTTGGTAAATTCCATCGTGCGCTTGCCATGCCGGCGGCAGTTGACGGGGATAAAGCCTCTGCGGTATATAAGAATGGAATTTTGGAAATTACTATTCCAAAACGCGCTGAAGTACAGCCAAAGAGCGTTAAAATTACGGTAAAAAATTAAATTTATAATTACAATAAACTTCTAAAGACATGGGAAAAATAATTGGCATAGATCTTGGCACAACAAACTCTGCAATGGCGATTGTGGAGGGCGGAGAACCAAAGATCATTGAAAATACAGAAGGTGCACGCACCACGCCCTCTATCGTTGCGTGGAAAGGAAATGAGCGGCTGGTTGGAGTTGCGGCAAAACGCCAGGCAGTAACAAACCCTAAAAATACGCTTTTTTCTATCAAACGCCTCATTGGCCACCGGTATGAAGATGAGGCAGTCACTCGCACGAAGAAATTGGTGCCGTTTGAGATTGAGAAATCAGGCGAGGGGGTTGCGGTGAAACTAGGGGATAAAAGCTATAAGCCGCAGGAAATTTCAGCAATGGTGCTTCAAAAATTGAAAGCCGATGCAGAAGCGCGTTTGGGTGAGAAAATTACCGAAGCGGTGATTACGGTTCCGGCATATTTTGACGATTCCCAGCGCCAGGCAACGAAAGACGCGGGTAAAATTGCAGGGTTAACTGTTCTTCGGATTATTAACGAGCCAACAGCGGCGGCGCTTGCATATGGATTCAACAAGAAAAAGAACGAGAAAATTGCCGTGTATGATTTAGGTGGCGGCACATTTGACGTTTCAATTTTGGAAGTTGACGTTGACGAAGTAGGAGGCGATATCAAGGTTATTGCAACAAATGGAGACACCTATTTGGGAGGAGATGATTTTGACCACCTGATTATTGAGTGGATTATTGAAGAATTTAAAAAAGATCAGGGCACTGACCTTTCAAAGGATATTATCGCAGTACAGAGGGTGAAAGAGGCAGCGGAAAAAGCAAAGCACGAACTTTCAACCGCGATAGAAACGGAAATTAATCAGCCTTATATTACGCAGGATGCAGGAGGCCCAAAGCATTTAAACATCAAATTAACGCGCGCAAAGCTTGAAGAATTAGTGCGGCCGCTTATTGATAAAACTTTAGAACCATGCAGAAAGGCGCTTTTAGATGCGGGGCTCAAACCGGAAGAGATTAATGAAGTGATACTCGTTGGCGGGCAGACGCGCATGCCGCTTGTACAAAACACGGTTGAGAAGTTTTTTGGCAAGAAGCCGCATATCGGCGTCAATCCGGACGAGGTGGTAGCAATTGGTGCGGCAGTGCAGGCTGGGATTATACAAGGCGATGTGAAAGACGTTCTGCTTTTGGATGTGACGCCCTTAACTTTAGGCATTGAAACGCTTGGCGGGGTGCGTACTCCCCTTATTGAAAGGAATACGACTATTCCGACATCAAAGTCGCAAACATTTTCAACCGCCGCTGATAACCAAACGACTGTTGAAATTCATGTTCTGCAGGGCGAACGAGAAATGGCCGCGGACAATAAAAGCTTGGGGAAATTTATTCTTTCCGGCCTTCCTCCTGCGCCACGGGGTATTCCCCAAGTTGAAGTTATTTTTGACATTGACGCAAGCGGAATTCTCAAAGTTACTGCAAAAGACACAGCAACGGGAAAGTCTCAAAATATCACCATCACTGCCTCAACTGGCCTTACTGATCAACAAATTGAGCAAATGCGCAAAGACGCTGAAGTACACGCCGAAGAAGACAAGCGCAAAAAAGAATCCGTAGAAGCGGCAAACATGGCAGAAACACTCATCTATACTGCAGAAAAAACCCTCAAAGACGCGGGCGATAAGGTAAGTGAAGCTGATAAAAAAGAGGTAACGGAGAAAATAGAAGCCCTTAAAAGCGTGAAAGAAAAAGGAGATACCGAGGCAATAAAAAAAGAAACGGAAGCTTTGAGCAGTGCGCTTCAAAAAATTGGAGCCGCACTGTACGAGAAATCCAAGGAAGACACTAAAACAACAGAAGGCGCACACGCACAAGAGAAAAACGAACAACAGGCTGACGATCAGAAAAAAGACGAAGGCGCAACAGTTGAAGCGGATTTTGAAGAGGTTAAAAAAGACGAAGATAAAAAAGAAGGAGAATAAAAAATAATTTTATATGGCGCGAGATTATTATCAGATATTAGGAGTTGAAAAAAAAGCGACGCAGGAAGAAATAAAAAAGGCATACAGAAAGCTTGCGCACCAGCATCATCCGGATAAAGCCGGCGGCGCTGAAGAGAAGTTCAAGGAGATTAACGCGGCATATGAAGTGCTTGGAGACGGAAAAAAGCGCCAGCAGTATGATGCCTTTGGAAGTGCCGGGTTTCAAAATGGGCCGGGCGGCGCCGGAGGTTTTGGGGGTACAGGATTTAACTCACAAGATTTTGCTTCTCATTATGGCGGAGCAGGCGTTGAATTTGATTTGGGCGATATTTTCAATTCATTCTTCGGGGGCGGGCAAAGAGGCGCACAGGGATCACGCGCGCGCCGCGGATCTGATTTAGAAGTGCGGCTTGATGTAGACTTCCCTGAAGCCGTCTTTGGCGTAGAAAAAGAGATCAGCCTGCGCAAAAATGTTGTATGCATCCGTTGCCATGGCAATGGCGCTGAACCGGGAAGTGAAATCACCACATGCACAACATGCAAAGGATCCGGAAGCATAACCCATATGCGAAACACCATGTTTGGATCGTTTGCAACCAGCTCCCCGTGCCATTCCTGTGGCGGAGAAGGCAAAAAGGCGTCAAAAACCTGTACGCGGTGTGATGGAAGAGGCGTTAAGCTGGAAGAACAGACAATCAGAGTTACTATTCCCCCTGGCATAAACGCAGGTGAATCTTTGCGCGTTTCAGGGCAAGGAGAGTTGGGAGAGCATGGAGGCAGAGCAGGTGACCTTTACGTTTCTGTTCGCATAAAAGAACATCCCCTCTTTACCCGAGATAACGACAATATAAAAACAACGCAGGATATATCTTTTTCGCAAGCAGTTTTAGGGGATAAAATTACGGTTGAAACGCTTGACGGGCCGGTGAGCATGAAAATTAATCCGGGCATTGAAAGCGGTACCATTATGAAAATTAAGGGAAAAGGAGTGCCGCATCTGCGTTCCTCCGGGCGAGGAGATCACCTCATTAAAATTAAAATTGAAACCCCAAAAAATATCTCCCGCCGCGTTAAAAAACTTATTGAAGCGCTGAAAGAGGAAGGAATTTAGGGAACGCATATATGCGTTCCTATTGTGCGTACTGGTTTTTATAGTATGTTGTGAATGCAGATGAATGTTTAATTTTTTTCCACCACCATTCGTTTTGTTGAAACCACGCGATTGTTTCTTTGAGGCCTTGATCAAAGGTGTAGAGAGGTTTAAAACCAAGCTTTTCAATCTTTTTTGAGGAAAGCGCATAGCGAAAATCGTGTCCGGAGCGGTTTTTTATAAACTCAATGCATGATTCGCTCTTATGCAAAAAACGGGCAATTCTTTTTGCCGTATCAATGTTTGCGATCTCAACCCCGCTTGAAATATTGTAAGTCTCCCCTCTCACGCCCGAATGCAGAATGAGGTCAATCGCGCGGCAATGGTCGTGCGCATATATCCATTCTCGCCGTTCTTGCCCTGTGCCGTACACGAGAATTTTCTTTCCTTCTAAAAGATTGGTAATTGCAAGAGGTATAAATTTTTCCGGATAGTGATGCGGGCCGTAAAAATTACAGCTCCGGGTTATAATCACCGGAATGCCGTGCGTGTGCGCGTACGCCTCACAGAGCAAATCCGCCCCGGCTTTTGCCGCAGCATAGGGGTTCCTTGGCTGAAGAGCCGAGTTTTCAGTGAATTTTCCGCGCTCAATTTGGCCGTATACTTCATCGGTTGAAATTTGGATAAATCGTTTCACTTTATATTTTTTTACCCCTTCAAGAAGCGTGTATGTGCCAAAGATTTCAGTTTCTAAAAATGTTTTTGAATCCCTAATGGATCGGTCAACATGGGTTTCCGCGGCATAATTGACGATCGCGTCACAGCCTGTGCCCACAATTTTCTCTATGAGTTTGGGGTTGGCAATGTCTCCTTTAATAAACGTATGGCGAGGATGATCCGCAATGCCGCGAAGATTATCCATATTCCCTGCATAGGTTAACTTGTCAAGATTCACAATGCGGTACCGCGGATAGCATTTCAAAATATGTTTAATAAAATTGGAGCCCATAAAACCGGCTCCCCCGGTAATGAGTAATTTCATAATGCAAGGTTTTTAGAGCGCAATGATAGAATGTTCCGCAAACAAATCTTTTGGCACGTCAAGGCGGAGATAGTGATACAGATCATGCGGAATGCCGATGTCCGCGAGATATAACTTTCCAACAAGCTCTTGGGATTGAGGGGCAAGGAGCCCTTTTTTGGGGAGCGCTAACGTGAGCGTAACGTCGGCTCGGACTATCGGATGATAGGGCACGCCCGTGTCCGGGTTCATGCCGGAAGGGATGTCGTTTGCAAGAACGGGCCGTTTTGCTTTGTTGATAGCGTGAATTGCGGAGGCTATTTCGCTATGCGGATCCCCATGAATGCTGTATCCAAGCAGAGCGTCAATAATAAGATCAGCGGATTTCAGTTCTACAAGCTGATCAAATCGGCTTGAATCGGGTTTAAAGATTTGAATGTTGAGCGCCTTGAGAGGGCGAAGTTGAATTTTTGCAGTCTCGCCTATCTCATTTTCTAAATGAGTAAGAATAATTTTGATGTATGCGCCGCAGTTATAGAGATGGCGTGCCGCCGCAAGCCCTCCTGCGCCGTTGTTCCCTTTTCCCGCGCATACCACAATTGTTTTTCCGTATACTTTTCCCTCAAGCATTGTTTTTGCAATGTGGGCGATGCTGTGCGCGTCATTTTCCATCATTTGGAGAATGCTCACCCCATACTCAAATACCATGAGGTCGTCTATTTTTTTCATTTCTTGCGCAGTAACCGAGGGAATGTTCATAGAGTCGTCGTGATTTTTGCTCTTGCAACAAGGGCGTGCGGGTCCAGCGTGTTATACACTTCCCATTCAGAATAAGCAGTGCGGCACTCGTGGCATACTAAAAACTCATTGGCATTATGAATATGCTTGCATGCTCCGCAGTTGACACAGCGATACAGCTTCATACGATTAAAACATGCGTCTTTGCTTTGATTGTTTGACGATGTGAAATGCGTGGTCAATGGTATCAACGAGTTTAAAGACTTCCCGGTCTTCCTTATTAATAGTGCCGAATTTTGCAAGAAGTATGTTTTCTATCCACTCAATGAGCGGCGCCCAGTAGTCTTTCCCGATGAGAACAACTGGGATTTTCTCCATTTTTTTGGTTTGAATCAAAGTAACGATCTCAAAAAATTCGTCAAGAGTTCCAAACCCGCCCGGAAAAAAAATATACGTTTGGGCAGACGCTGAAAGAATAACCTTACGAGTAAAAAAGTAATGGAAGCCGATTCCCTGCTTGACGTATTTGTTAATTCTCTGCTCAAACGGGAGTTGAATATTGATTCCTACAGAATTGCCTCCTCCTTCACTTGCGCCCTTATTTGCGGCTTCCATAATGCCCGGCCCGCCGCCGGTGATGATGGTATATCCTTCTTGGGCAAGCATACGAGCAAGCTTTACCGCATCTTCATAATAGGGTGTTCCGGGCTGTAAGCGGGCTGACCCCAAAAAAGTAACTTCTTTTTGAAATTTGGTGAGAAACTGGAACCCCTCTACGAATTCAGACATAATTCTAAAAATGCGCCAGGTTGGCTCATGGGTGAATGCGCTTTTATCATAACTTTTTTCCTCTTGCTCTTTATAAATTTCGCTTGTTGCGCGGGGAAATTTCACAGGCGCAGTGTTTTTTGCATGAAAGAGCGTGGAATAAGGTTTTGGTTTTTTATGAGATGGCATTTCAATTGAGCTTTAAATTTTTTTAGGCGTAATGGTAATAACTGGGAATTTTAAGATATCCAAAGTGAGATCATAATTTTTGCGAGGCTGTGCAAATTGGGAGATGGGTGCTTTGAGAAAACGAAGCTGAAACGGTTTTTCGCCGGTTGGGTCCACCCCTTCAATATTTGGCTCTACGCTGATGAACACGTTTGTTTTTCCGTCAGCTAAATTAAGCGGAAATGTAAAACCTTCAGGAGGATTTGCAAGAAAATCTTCTCCGGGAAAACCAAAATCGGTTCCCTCTTTTATGCCGTAGAGAGCAGAAAAATCAAGAAAATCTGAACGGTCAAACCTGCCGGTAGAGAGGAGCTTACCCTCGCGCTCAACCCACCCCTGATATACAAATCCGTTTGTTGTTTGTTCAAGGGTTAAGGCTGGAAACGCAGTTGTGCCGCTTTCAGACAGGCGGATAAACCAGATGCCAGACGTTTCGTTTGTTTTGGGGCCGTCAGTTGGCGTTGCCAAAAGATACTGCCCGTTTGCATTCAGCACATTGACGGCTTGAAATTTGATCAAAGCCGACCCGTTGATAAACTTTCCTTCAAGGAGTTTTATGGGAGATGGCCCTTCGTCCGTGTCTGCATCGGGTTCAATGGTAACAAAAAAATCGCTTATTTCTTCTTGTGTGAGAGAGGATTTGAGTATATTGTCTTTGATGGGCGATTTGCCAGCGGTGAGCAGTTGGCCTTTTGGGTTTATTTGAAATGTTCCAAGCGCATCTGTAACGGAAAGCGTCTCTGAATGCGCCCATGCTTCATAAATTCCCTGATCAAGGGGTTCCAAATTTGCGGGCGTCAATTGAAATGCCGATTTTATTTTCTTGTTGTTACTGCGCGCGTCTTGTGCGCCTGTTTGCCCATTTTGTACCGCATCTTCTTGCTGATTTAAAATTGAAATAATAACAAGAACAATGATTACTGCTATACTAACGGCTATAATTAATAATGGAAAAATTTTGTGTTTCTTTTTTGGCAGCATTTTTTGAAGTTTTGACTCCGCTCCTTTATCTTGATCTGGCGAAGTGTTGTTCATAAAGAGATTGAGTATTGTGAGAATATAAGAAACGTATGACGAAAGTAGTAAAAATAGTACCACGAAATAAGCTCCCGCGCAATCAGCTTGATTATTTTGACTATTCAGCATCAAATTTTCATGATTTGTCAAGAGGCGATGTTGTTTCTATTGAATTTCGTAAAAAAAACATATCAGGGGTTGTGTGGGATATTCGCGATAAAGACGTGGAAGAAAGATCGTTTGCCTTAAAGCCAATTTTGGGTGTAGAGCCTCAAATGAGGTTACCTCTCTCTACTCTTTCGCTTCTGCAGTGGATGGGCACCTATTATTTGTATTCTCTGCCTGCCCTGCTTCGTTTTTTTGTACCGATTTTTCCAAAGCGCGATACGGATTTTTCTTACAAGCACGCATTTATGGAATGTATTGGGGCAAGATACCGCGAGCTTTCTTTGCGAAAACAGGACATTTCTACAATTCGCGGCTTTGTGCATAAGAAAGAGCGTACAAGCCTTTTTATTGGAAAGGAATTGAAGATCAAGATGATTATGTACATAAAGCTTATAGAAGCGTGTATGGCGCAAGGTCAATGTGTACTGTTTTTAGTTCCCCACATCAATGACATGAAAACGATTCTCTCTTTTTTCCCCGTAAAATGGGAAAATCAGATTGCCGTTTTGGGAAAGTCAGAAGCAGATTCGCCAAGAGTGTTATTGAAAAACTGGAAATTGGTTTTGCGGGGGACGGCACGCATTATTCTTGGAACCAGAAATGCGTGTTTTGCGCCGATGAAAAACCTGGGATTGATTATCATGCACGATGAGCACGCGGACGAATATAAACAGTGGGATCAGAACCCGCGCTTTGATGCGCGCATCATTGTGCGCCAACTCCTTGTGCTTTTTCCCATCGCGCGGCTTTTTTTTACATCTCCAGCTCCAACGATTGAAGCATACAGCGAGCATGCAGAAAACGCATTTTTTTGGAATGAGCGAAAGCGCGTTGTGATGAAAGAGGTAGATATGGCAAAGGAAATTCAAAACAAAAATTTTAGCGGTATCAGCTACGTCCTTGAGAACCAGATTGCCCACGCCCTCAACACGAATAAGCGAGTATTAGTATATCTCAATCGCCGCGGATTTTCCCGGAAAGTCGTGTGTAAAGCATGCGGTTTCTTGCTTAAGTGCGGAAGTTGTCTCCTCCCCTACCAAACAGAGCAGGGAGAGACAGTTTCGCTTGTATGCCCCTCATGCTCAAGACGAGCAGAGATGCCTTCTCTGTGCCCTGCATGCGGGCTCACAACAATCAAGAGTGTTGGAATTGGCATCCATAAAATCGCGTCTACGCTGAAGAAGTTATTTCAAAACGCGGTTATTGAAGTACTGGAAGAGGGTTCTCTGCCTTCGGAAAAAGCTTCTCTTTTGGTTGGTACGCGAGGGGTGCTGCTTTTACGCTTGGATCACCTTGGTGTGGTAGCAGTTTTAAATGCTGATGAAGATCTCTATGTGCCGGATTTTAGGGCTCATGAACGGGCATTTCGCACGATTCTTCTTGCACATGCGTGCGCGCTTGAAAATCAGCATGGTGATGGGCTGGTTGCGTGCATCATTCAAACCGAAAATTCCGAGCATCCTGCAATTTCGCTTGCGGTAAGCGGAAAAATGAAACATTACTTTAACAGAGAGCTTGCTTTGCGGCGATCTTTAGGGTATCCGCCTTTTTCGTCGTTTATTTCGCTGATTTGCCAAGGTTCAGCCGAGGCGCTTGTTCAAAATTCTGCCGATTGGTTGTATCAAAAACTCTGTTTATTTCGGAGCGCATATATTACTATTTTCCCTCCGGAGCAGGTATTTCATAAGCGTGTTTCGGGAATGTATCGTTCCCATATTATCCTGAAGCTTCTCAAAGGGCATGATCTCCCGCCAGATTTAGCACGCGTGCTGAAAAGTTTGCCGCCAGCGTGGATAATAGACAGAGATCCGCTCGGTCTGGTATAGTAGGGACTATATGCTCACTATTGTTACCCATCCGAATGACATTTTGCATACTCGCGCCTCTGCCATCACAGTGCCGTTTGCGCACGATATCAAAACGCTTGCACGCGAAATGGTTGAAACTATGCGCTTTGCTGATGGTGTAGGGCTTGCCGGGCCGCAGGTTTCATTTAAGAAGCGAATCTGTATTATACGCGGCGCCTGTGTTGATTATAAAGAAATTTCTGCTGATCAAAAAAAACAAATCAAGAGCCTTTTGCAAAAAGATTCCGATCTTGTTTTGATCAATCCAAAAATTGTCCTGCGTTCAAAGGAGCGAGAATGGGGGGAGGAAGGCTGTTTATCTATTCCGGGCGTGTATGGAGAGGTTGAACGGGCGCGTACGATTGAGCTATCAGCTCTTGCAAGCGACGGTGAGGCGCTCTCCTTTATGGCATGGCATTTTTTTGCGCGCGTTATTCAGCATGAAGTGGACCACTTAGACGGCATTTTGTTTATTGATAAGGCAAGAAACCTCAAAATGGATCATGCGTATATCCCTTCTTATCGGCTGAATTTTTTGGGGAAAACATAATTACGTGTTTATGAAAAACCTCATTTTTTTTGGAACTTCAAGTTTTGCTGTGCCGTGTTTGCAGGCGTTGTGCGCATCAGATGACCTGCGGCCAGTGCTCGTGATTACACAGCCTGATCGGCCAAAAGGGCGGAGCCGCGCGCTTATGCCAACACCCGTGAAAGTTGAGGCACACAAGCGCGGAATCCCCACTCTTCAGCCCGCGCAGGTAAAAGAGATTATGGACGAAATCAAAACATGCGCGCCAGAAGTGATGGTGCTTGTTGCATATGGGCAGATTATTTCAAAAGAATGCATTGCCCTTGCGAGGTATGGCATTGTGAATGTGCATCCCTCATTATTGCCAAAATATCGCGGCGCTTCGCCAATTCAAAGCGCGATTCTGGATGGTGAGGCTGAAACTGGAGTGAGCCTCATGCTTCTTGATCAAGAGCTTGACCACGGCCCCCTCATTGCGCAGTCAACGTTGAAAATGAAGCCAGAACACAACGCGCTGACGCTGGAGAGAGATCTTGCGGAATTGTCTGCACGGCTTTTATTACGCGAACTGCCCAACTATCTTTCGGGAGATCGTGCACCAAAAGAGCAAAATCATTCCGAAGCAAGTTATACTCTGCGCATGGAACGAGAGGACGGAAAGCTTGATTTCTCAAAGAGCGCAGCGGTGCTCTCTCGCTTGATTCGGGCGTATAAGGGCTGGCCGGAAACGTATGCAGATTTGCGCAATGAAACCGGGGCATTTTCTAAAAAGTGCAAAATTTTAGAGGCAACTGCACTTCCCTGCTCACCTCTTCAAAGAACGTGCGGCGCGTTGTTTTTAAACAAGGAAAAACAGCTTTGCGTAGTTACTGGTGAGGGCTGTCTTCATATCACTGAACTTCAGGTTGAGGGCAAGAAAAAAATTTCAGCAGAGCAATTTATCGCGGGGTATGATCCATCTCAATATCGGCTTTTATAAGCGAATTGTTTGATCAGGCGCCACTCCGACTGGAGTGGAAATTAGTTTTTGAGCGGGTTCGCTTTTTTTTGCTTCTTCCTCTGCATGCTTGATTTTTTCAAGAGTTTCGGCGGATTTTTGAGGCTTTTTTGGCGCAGTTTCAGCTGAATCGCTTACAAGGGCAACGGCAAGAGCAGGTGTGGTTTGCAAGGAAGGAGGCATATCTTCGTACTCTGCGCCGTGTACAAGATCAGATTCGCGGCTCTTTTTGCCGCCGCGCGCGACTGCCTCAAAAGTGGACGTGTTACTTTGTGACCACCTTTCTATTTTGTCCTCAATAATCGTTTTTGAAATTGCATATCGCTCTCGTGAGACTTTCTCAATCACATTCTGGTTTCCCCCCTCATAGGCAGGCTGAAGAGTGATTGCTGAAAACGGTTCAGAAATTGTCCCATCTATAGAAAGTTTAAGATAAATTTGGTATTTATCCAGCTTCAAGATATCTTGTGCAGAAAATGTTGGGTACAGCTCTCTGGCGATAATTTCCGCGTCAAGCGAACCAAGGCGAAACGTAATGAGCGTTCCTACGTTTCCAAAGAGAGCGGCGCGCAATTTTTCTTCAACTTGTTCTAAATATTGGTGTGCAAGTATCAAGCATAACTTATATTTTCTCGCTTCAGAGAGAATGTCCGCGAAGCTGTCTGTTGCAAAATTTTGAAATTCATCAACGTAGAGATAAAAATTTTCGCGTTCTACTTTGGGCGTATGAATGCGTTCCATCGCGGTGAGCTGAAGCTTGGTGACCATCATTGCCCCAAGAAGCGCCGATGCGTCCTCCCCGATGCGCCCTTTAGAGAGGTTCATGAGCAAAATTTTGTTTGTCTTCATAATGTCGGATAAATCAAAGCTTGATTTCACCTGGCCGAGAATATTTCGTATGAGCGATGAGGAAAGGAATTGTCCCACCTTATTTTGTATCGGAGAGATTGCCTGCGCCTGAAATCGTTCAGGATATTTTGCAAATTCCTCTTCCCAAAAATTTCTTACAATCGGATCCTTCAGATGGCGGACGATTCGCGCGCGGTAATCCCTATCTACAAGCAGTTTCATGATTCCAAGAAGCGTGCTCCCTTCGTTCTCTAGGAGCGCTAAAATGCAGTTTCGGAGCACATATTCAAGCCGCGGCCCCCATGAATCGGACCAGAGCTTTTTAAAAACGCTGATAAGCCCGGAGGAAACGAGGTGTTTTTCTGCCTCGTTTTTCACCTCCATCACATTGAACCCAACGGGGTAGTTCACGTCTGCGGGATTAAAATAAATGACATCGTTGACGCGGTAGTTTGGAACGAAGTTGAGTATGCGCTCAACCATGTCGCCATGCGGATCTATAAGCGCAAGCCCTTTCCCTTTTTTTAAGTCCTGTATCACCAGATTTTCAAGCAGGGTTGATTTCCCAGTCCCGGTTTTGCCGATAACGTACATGTGATTAGAACGGTCATTTTCTTTAATACCAAAACGCTTCAACTGGGAGCGGTAGTTTGTTTCCGCAAAGACGGTCACGTCAGCATTGATTATGTCTATATCTTGGCCATGCATACGTTATTTATAATTTAATGGGTAAAAATCTGCAACCGGTAAATTGTGCGGTACATCGCCCTTTCCTTGCGGCTGGAGCTTGTCCGGCTCATAGCCTTCAAGCGTACGAAGTTCGCCCGGGAGCGGAACCGTTTTTGTTTTTGCCATGTATTGCATGTTGATGCCGATGAGGTTCGGGCTTGGGGGATGCCACAGGCTTGCGAGTTCTTCTGAATTGAGAATCATTACCTTGTCTCCAGCGTACCAATCCCGTGCTTTTGCGTTGCTTAAGAGCTTATTTTGCCGGTATATTTTTCTTGCTTTGGCGAACGCATAATCAGCATGGGTTGTGGCATGCAGCCCTCGCGTGAGATAATTCAATTTATAATGGTTGAAATTGCGGAATGATCCGTGGATTTCAGACCAGAACCTGAATTTTGAAAATACTTCGTTTTTTGCAAAGTACATCATCCGTATTTTTGCTTTAAACCCCGGGGTTCTGACTTTATTTTCCATCTCTTTTGCAATATCTATGGGGGGTTCCACTCCAACCTCAACGTGTGCTTCTGCGCTTGAAGATGGCGCTGGGGCCGGTTCGATGTAGGGCGCCGGTTCTGCAAGCCCAAAAATTTGCCGCGGTACCTCGGTTCCCAAGCGCAATGCGTGCGAAAATTGCGTGCGGGCTTCCCCGCCAATTATTTGGCTTAAAATTTCTCGGATGAGTGCGAACGGCTCCTCAAAGAGAGACTGTTTTACTTCAGGCGGCGTTTTTTGAAATAATTTTTCTATTTCCGCAAGAACAACTTTCTGCCATGTGTCAAATTCCGGTACAATCAAGACGTGATACCATACCTCCTCGCCCGGCTTCAGAGTTGAGAGCATTTCTAACAGCGCTGCCAGAGGATCGTTAAAGCGTCCGGTTTGAGGGTCAATATAATGGCGGTAGGTTTTCAAAGGATATGCATACGATTTGGCAAGGTGGTATTCAGTGCCGAGCATTTGATATTCTGAATTTGGCAGAGAGCGCAAGGGACAATTTTTTACGTAATCTGCGTTGTGTGGCACCTCTTTGAGCCACGCGCCTGGATAATGCAAGTGCAGAGCTTCTTGTACTCCATGCTTATGTTTATGGGCGCAGGATATAAAATACGTGAGATTGCCGCTCTCTGCCCGAATTTCAAAGCTTAACCTCAAATTATAGTGGCCTTTCCACCAAATTTCCCACCATATTGGGGCGCGGAGCGTGCCATGCACGTGGTTAAACAGCTGTTCAATGTTACTGGGCGATACTTCCATGTTGGGCAGGTGCAGTTCCAAAAGCACATAAGGGTTAATGCCTGAAAAAAGCGTTTGTCTGCTGATAAGCCATAAGTCTTTGCATGCTTTCCAGAATACAAATATAAACGGAATAAATCCGCCGCGTATGAAGAGGTCAAACATTAAAAGAAACGGGTTGTTATAGTGAAGATCGCTCCAAAAATTCTGATCTATAGAGATTGGCAGTGCAGAAAATACGTTTGACAAATGTGTAATAAATGCGTCAAGCTGGTTTACCATACGGCAAAAAAGTTAATGTGATAGTATAAATATAAAAATCCGCTTGGTCAAGCGGATTTTTATTATGGGATAATTGGTTTAATGTGAAATTAATGTTTGTTTAAGAAAGAAGCATATACGTTCCTCTTAGGGTTTTTTGAAATTTTGCTTTGTCGTTTAAGGCCAGATAAATTGTAGATTCTTTTACTTGGCGCTGTTTTAAAATTTCCTTCACAATTTCATCCCTTGTCATTTCTCGCGATGGAGAGGCTTTGAGTACTTCCTCCAAAAGTCCGCTCATAATACCCTTTTTATACCCGTCTTCTCTTAAGCCGTATGTTCCTCTGCCCACGAGTACGTATTTGTCACCATCAAGGATAAGCTCATTGTGAATGGTTGGCGGGTGTGCTTTTTTGTGGTCAAAGTTATACGCCTTAATATATTCTGCAATTATTTTATAGTGGAGCGGTTTGCCGTGTTTTTTCAGCACCATATAGATTTTATCGCCGATTCTCTTTGGCACAATGCTTGCCCATTCCTTCATCCCCCATTCAGCAAAGGGATTTGTATCAAGAGCATTGCTTGCAATAAGAATATTTTCTAAGTTATGCTCTATAACCATGTGCTCATGCTCCTTAAATAACGAAAAATGCTTGATTGATTCGGCAAGTTCTTGGATGGTGAGCGGCCGATTTGCCCTTCTAAAGAATTCTTGGATTTCAGTGATTGCAGTGTGAAGGAGTTGAACGGCTTCTTCGTTTTTTGCCCAAATTTTTTCATGGATTTCATTCTCACGTTTCATGATAAGCTTCTCGGTAAGCAATTTATTCAGAGTAAAATGCAAATACCGGGCTTCTGTGGTGCGTTTATGGGCTTCTTCTATGTGGCGCAGAGCTTGTGTAATAAGATGATGTTCAGCCATGACGCCAGCATGTTCATTGAGGATGTTTTCCAGATGATCAAGAATAAACTTTATACGTGCCTCATATAGGGGCACTTTCATTAAATTTTTAATGGCAGAATTTTCTATTTGCCGTACTCGTTCCCGAGTGATGCCTTCCTTAATCCCGATGCTTTGAAGCGTTGCTTTGCGCGCGAAAACATCCGCTGGGTTCTCGCTTGTTTCAAGGTGGTAGCGTTGTTTTAACACATGTACTTCTCGCGGATTGCGCAAACGCGAAAATAGTTCTTGAAAAATTTGCTCTAAATACGGATAGCTCTGCGTGTTGTTCATTGCGTTATCTAACATAAGAGGATATACATAGTTATTGGTCAAGTTTTCAGATATTATAATAATTTTTTAAATAAGTCAATAGCTCTAGATACATGACCACTGGTACACGAGTTTTTATCACAGTTTTCTAAATTTCTCGCGAATGTGCATGTGTTCAACCTGGATGAGTTCAAGCAGGCGCGTTTCATGAACAAAATTGTGAATTCGGTTTGAAATGACAAAGACGCCCTCAATCATCAGGTCTCTTGTGATTCTTCCGCCATGGTTAATCATATTGCCGAGCAATGAAATGGGATTTTTTTCATCATAGGGAATGAAGCCTCTATCTCGTAATGCCCAGAACGCAAGATCTGCCTTATATCCGGGCGCTATGATTCCCACATTTTTCAGCCCTAAAATTCGTGCGGCGTTGATGGTCATCATTTTAAAGAGTTCTGGATATGTTAACGCATGAAAATTCAGGTGCGTTAATTTAGTTTGAAAACTTTCCGTAAGCAAATCTAAGCGATTCTTGCTGATAACGCTGTCTGTGCCGAGGCTAAGGTGATCCTGTCCTCCTCGGTTATAAAAAAGCTCTAAAGCAAATCTTCCGCTTTTGTGAATCGCGTTTGACGTTGGAAGGTGGGCAATTCCCACACGAGCGGCAATGAGGCGTTCTATTTCCTTTTCATGCAGATAAATCGCGTGTGAACAGAGCGTGCGGTTGTTTAAAAGCCCTGCATGTTCTAAACGGTCAATCTCGGTTTTTCCATAGTTTTCTATGCATGTATTTCTTACAAACTCGCTTTCAGCAAGGTGAAAGGTGAAGAGGATGTGGTACTCTTCAACAAGGCGTTTAATTTCTCGCAGAGTTTCATCCGAGGCTTTGTAGAGATAATGAATGCTGACTGCGGGTACAGAGTGAGAATGTTGTTTTGCGTTGATGTGCTGTTCAACGAATGCAACCGTATTGTGCGGGCGAGAATTGCTGACCGCGCTCACCGCGTTAAACGCGCGTTGCCGCGTTTTTTCAGCCGCGATCTCAATCGCCTCAAAAGACGGCCCTTGAGAGAGTGTCGTTGTAATGCCGTATTTTTGCTGTTCGGTAAAATCCCCGATTGCCGCAATGCACATGCTCTCATCAGTTTCAAATTGTTGCCAGCGGGGCATCGCGGCAATTGTTTGATCAATATCTTCCCCCTCTTCCAAAAGAAGCGTAGATCGCATGAGATACATGTGGGAATGGGCATGGGTATTAATAAACCCGGGCGTTATCACAACGCCTCCTTTTGAAGCGGCGTTATAGATCAAATCAGCCTTGGCACTATAACGCTCTCCCTCTGCGGCATCGCATACATCTTGAATGACTCCATTTTCAATCCAAATGGAGCGATTTTTTAATGTTTCAACCTTTCCAAAGGCCGTTGCAGTGATGAGATACGGCACATTGCGTATAAGTATTGTTTTTGGGTTATTGATTCGCACCGTATATTTTTCATCGTGTTGAATGGTATTTTCCGATTTTGTAAGGTGATTCAGGTCTCTTTCCATAGATTAAAAAGTTGTTTCTTGGTGTATTACCGGTACGCAAAAAGGAGCTGCGCCTGTTCAACGATCGCCTTGAGCGAATAGGTTGTTGTGGGCTGCACGCTGGTATTACGGCACAGCAACAGGGCCTGTATATTGTTAATGGCGCTTGCAGATTTAATGCACTTCCACAGTGAATGCTTAGTTTTGATATCAAGTATATTGTTTTTTTTGTTTTGTGTCCAACTCATGAGCTTATGAAGAGGAAGTTCATTGAGAAGCTGATTTGTGTGTGCGCCAAAGCGGAATTTGTGGCTGATTTTAGGCCCTGGATAATGCAGGCCAAACAGGTAGCCTACTTCGGCATTAGAAATGGTCACTGCGGCATCAAGCAGATCGCGCGCAACTTCTTCGCGATTGTTCCGATTGACACCGCCAAGCACTTGGTAGAGCCGTTCTAATTTATTCATTTTCAGATTCATCCCCCCGATGTGCGCGTATGCTTTATTAAGGTCATCTGTTGTTGTTAAAAGCCGCATTGAAATTTCAATTGTCTGCTCCACTGTTGATCCACAATAAGGAAGCAGGCGCATAATGAGTTTAGGAGATGCACTGGGACGCGGTTGTGAAAGTAGTATTGTTCCGTGAAATTCTTTTTGAATTAAAATGGGCGTTTGAAATTGAAACGAACCGCAGTGCCCGATTTTTTGTCTTCCAAGCCAATCTTGTTTCACTGGGAAAAATTCTCCAGTTTCGTCTTGTTGCCCTACGAAGTTATAGTGGGCAATAATTTTGCATTGATCGCCATCATAAAGGCATACCAATGCGTTATCCATGGCAAGCGCCTCTAAAAGATCATGCAGAATTTTTCTTATGCTGATTTTGAAAGAGGGATTGCCAAGAAGGGTATCAAATTGTGTTTTTTGGGGATAGTTCATATCAGCATTACTGTAGCGTATGTACCTTGAGGAGAAGATTAAAGAAGCAAAAAAAAATTTTCTTCCAAAATACATGCAGAATAAGGGCATTTGTTATAAACCTTAAGGCAAGTTTAAAACTATTTTTAACGCGGCGTCCAAGAAAAAATGTGTAATGCGAAAAGTTGTGTTTTTTGATATACTACATACGCAAAGAACAGAAAATAAATACAAACTTTTTCATGTTAAATTTTAGCTCTCTCGCATATTTTTTTGAGAGTAATTCTGCTGATGTTGGTATGCTCATTCAGATCAGCCTGGCTACTGTTTTGTTTGGCTTTGGATTTTTTGTCTATCTCGCTCAAAGGAAATCTTGGAAAAATGCAATTTTCTTTTTTTATTGCATAGCAATTTTTATCGCCCTCTATTGTTTCGGCTTAGCATCACTTGCGGTGAGCGCTGAAAGCGCATTGGAGTGGTATCAACTTGGTTTTTTAGGGATGCTCTTTGCCCCGCTTTGTGCATATATTTTGAGCATTGTCGTCAGCGAGCGTTATAAACAAATCCCCGTGGCTCTTGGAGATGTTCTGATTCACGCTGTATTTTTTGTTCTGCTCGTCGTTTTTGATGCGTTTCCTGTGCGCTCATTAAGCAGCGCGCCTGCAATAATTTTCTTGGGGATTTTTGCTTTGCATGCTGGAGGAACTAGTTTTAACTTGGTAACAACCTATCGCACTTGTATTTCGCGCCGTCAAAGAAGCATTATGGTGCACTTTTTGATTGCTTTTGCTGTTGCAGATGCGGGAATGCTCCTTTTGTTTTTCCATACGTTTGTGAATTCACTGACGCATCTTTTTTTCGGCTCAACGGCGATGGCTCTTTCAGCATGTGCAGTTGGGTATACTATTATACAATATCGCCCTCTCAATATGGCTTTACTTATAAGAAAAACAGTGAGCCATGTGATCCTCTCTATTTGCATACTTTTTTTGTATAGCGGTGTGTTTATTCTTTCGTATACACTGACAGATCAAGCAATTCCAGTTCATCTGCTTGCCCAAAACAGTATTTTCCTGGTGATTTTGTTTGTGTTTTTTGCCTTATTAAAAGCAAAATCAGAAAATTTTGTTGATGCTCTCTTTCCCGATTGGCACTCCCATTTCAAAAAAACGATTGACACCATGCAGGTTGATTTAGGGCGGCTTGTTGATGTTGAAACATTGGGAGGAGCAATTATTAAAGCCGCCAAAAAAGGTTTAAGCGTACGCGAAGTAACGCTTTTGCTTTTGGACACTAATGAGTATATGTTTCGGGTTGCCGGCACAACCCTCAAAAAGCAAGGGGCAAATCCGCTGAATAAAAATTATCACCAAGAAATTGTTGCCTATCTTACAAAACATAAACAAATTCTTGATATAGACGCGCTCGCCCTTGATGTATCGCACAGAGAAGTTCAAAAAATTGCTCTCTCTCTCCTCAAAGCGTACCACGCCGAGGTGATCATCCCTCTTTTTGCGCGGGATAATTTACAAGGCATGCTCTTTTTGGGAGAGCGCATAACGCATAAATCCTATGCGTCTGATGAACTTGTTCAGCTCTCTATGCTCATTCCAAGCATTGGCCTGATGATTGAAAATGCCAAATTATATGAAGAAATAAAATCAGTGAGTGATTTAAAAAGCAATATTATTACGATCACCTCGCATCAACTCCGTACGCCCATCTCTGCAATTCGCTGGGGACTTGATTTGATCATGAAGAAAGATATGATTTGCAACGTAAGCCCGGTAGCTGAAAATTTGCTCAAGGATATTTATAAAAACAATTTAAGGGCGGTTACTATTATAGATCGGCTTCTTGATCTTTCTGAAATTGAGCGCCGCAAAGGAACCAGAATGCATTTAGGCAAAGTTGATGTTGTCAAAACCATGAACGAATTAACCGAAGAAATGTCCCCTCTTCTTGAGAGAAAAGCGGTGACGCTGAAGAAGTATTTTAAAAAAAAGAAAATGGTGATTGAAGCTGATCAAACGAAAATTTTTTCAATTTTCAGTATTTTGCTTGAAAATGCGATAAAATATAATAAACAGGGCGGCAGTATTGAAATTCATATCACAATGGGCGAAAAGAAGGCAAAAATAAAATTACCGGAAAATGAATTCGTCGTGCTTTCGGTAAAGGATACGGGGATTGGAATACCAAAAGACGAGAAAAAGAACATTTTTAAGAAGTTTTTTCGGGCAAAAAATGCCCGGGCGATTGATACGGATGGTACTGGTTTAGGCCTTGCGTACGCGCAGTCGCTTGTTGAGATTCATAGCGGCGAAATTCAACTGGTGAGCGAAGAAGGAAAAGGCACAGAATTTTTAGTAACTCTGCCAACAGTATTCAAAAAAACAGGTAAGAATGTGTATGTGCTTTAAGAGGGGGACGTATACTATACCTCCCTTACGTGATCCCCAGTTTTTCTTTGATTTTTTTCACAACATCATCAAGCGACCAGTCTGATTTCACGAGATATTCGTATACTTTGCTTTCTACCGCCTCGGTGATCTTCTCGGTTTCATTCAGATTGGTAAGCAGAATGACCGGCACCTCTTTTCCCCATGGATCTTTTCGAAGTTCGCGAAGCACTACCATACCGTCCATGACGGGCATGATCAGATCAAGCAGAATAAGATCTGGTTTTTCTTTGAGTGCACGTTCAAGCCCTTCTTCTCCATTTTCAGCTTCTACAACAGTGAATCCCTCATCTCGTAACCCAAATGCCATTGGCTGGCGCAGTGCTGGTTCATCTTCCACGAGGAGTATTTTTTTATTATGTGCCATAGGGTAATGATAGTTTATACAGTTGGTGAGTAATTGAGTATTTTTATAGTATCAGCTTAGAGAAATTTAGTAAATATGTTTGTATACTCTATCGTTTGCTTTTTTTGTTTTTTAAAGAATTTGAGATATAGTCAACCACATCAGTGATTGCCGTATTGGATTTAATAAAAAAATCGCGGGCGCCGAGTTCTTTCGCGCGTTTTACGTCTTCTCCCTGGAATAAATTTGATGAAACAATAACCGGTGTTTTGATTTTTGCCGCATTCATATCTGCAAGGACAGTAAACCCATCTTTTTTTGGCATGACTAAATCAAGCATAATCAGGTCGAAATTTTCGTTTTTTAAAATTTCAATTGCCTCATCCCCATTGTATGCATTTTTTACCTCAAAGCCGGACACTTTTAAACTCAAGGCGAGCATATCCGCAAGCGACTTTTCATCCTCAACAATGAGGATTTTTTTAGGCTGATTCATAAAATTTTCGTATCTAAGATAAATAGGGCTGGTTTTCTAGTATATCATATTAGATTATTTTTGAATATTCTTCTATACTTACTTTAATGTTTTCCATTAGCAGTATAGTCGTATTATTTGCTCAAATAGCGGTGTTCAGCATAGGGGCACTCGCTTTTTTGCAATGGGTGCGCAGAATAAAAAAAGGCCGCCGCACCTTGTGTGCCGCCGTTGCGAGCATCTTTTTTTTGACTGCGACAGAAGGGATCGCCAGTTTTTTTGCAATTATTACCTTTGTTTTGAAAAATCCGGAGAGCGCCATCATTCCATGGAAGTACGCGTTTTCCCTACAGCCAGTATTATTGGCCGTGCTTTTTTTATGCATACTTCAGCTCTTTCCAAGCCGGGCGAGCCGATGGATGTCCCTGCCTCTTTACCTGTGGCTTGGAGTTTCGGCTCTCTTGTTTGTAACTTCGCCAATGCAGTTGGAGAATCATCGAGGTATTATTATGCCTGATCGGTTAAGCTGGCAGGTGATGATAATTTTTGCAGAAAGCATTGTGCTCAATGCGGCACTGTTTTTTTATCTTTATTATCAGCGCATCACACAGAGAGCGAAGCAGTTGCCATTTGGATATATTAATTTTTTCCTGAAAGCTTTTTTTTCTCTTGCGGCAAGCCCCATCCTGCTTATGCTCTACAGTTTTAGTGGTTATGCATACTCGTTTTTGTTTATTTTATCATGGGTATTTGTTTTGAGTTTTATGGTGTATTTTTATTTAAGTACAATAGGCGTTGGATATAATGACGCAACTGTGCTTTCTGACCCTTCTTTATACTTTAAAAGAAGTTTTTCTCTTAAAATCGCAATCGCGCTTAATATTGTTGTGTGGACTACCGTTATTGGAGGAATTATGATGATGACCACTCTTATTAATAACACGGTAGAATCTTATCTTGGAAGTGACTTTATTAATCAACTCGTTCATCAAGCGCTCATTGCACAAGGCTGGTTTTTGCTTCTTTCTCTTTTGCTTTTAATTATGACGACTTTTTTTATTATTTATTTTATCAAATCGCTCTTGCGGCCGATTGCGCAACTCAAAGAAGGGACGCGGATTTTAGGCCGGGGAAATCTGCATTATAGAATAGAAAATCGTTCAGAGGATGAACTGGGAAAGCTTGCTGAAAATTTTAATGAGATGGCTGTCAGTTTAGAGAAAAAGCATAAAGAGGTTGTACGGCTCAAGGAGTTGGATAAAATTAAATCTCAATTTGTATCAACCGCATCTCATCAGCTCCGCACGCCGCTCACTGCTATTCGTTGGATTGTTTCTATGCTTCTGAAACGAAGAGCTGATGGAAAAGTTGATGCCGCAAACGACAGCGCTCTTTTGCATACGCTGTATGATTCCAACCTACGGATGATTAATTTGGTGAATAACTTATTGGATGCGTCAAAGCTGGAAACACAAAGTATGAAGCTCAACAAAAAGCCCGTTTCGCTTGTTGAGTTGATTGAAAAACAGATTACAGAGCTTGTGAATCAGATTATTGAAAAGGATATCCACGTGTATCTTTGCCTTGAGCGTGAGTCTGTGGGTACTGTAACCGGCGATAAAGACATGCTCGGCATGGTGGTACAAAATTTATTGTCCAATGCTATTCACTATAATAAACGCGGCGGCTATGTTCGCATTACCTTGAGCAATCAGGTTTCAGCAGTGCTCCTCATCATTGCAGATTCAGGCATCGGGATTCAATCCGAAGATTCGCGCAATCTCTTCACAAAATTCTACAGAGGAAGAGAGGCAACATCTTTAAAAACAGACGGCTCCGGGCTTGGTTTATTTATCACCAAATCTATTGTAAAAAATCATGGAGGAAAAATTTGGTTTACCTCAAAAGCCGGAGTTGGAACAACATTTCATGTAAAATTACCGAAGAAGTAATATTGTTCATTTTGACTCATTTATCTTCAAAAGTTCAATCTCAAAAACAAGCGTAGATTGCGGGGGGATTTTATCGCCTACGGCACGGTCGCCATAAGCAAGATTCGGCGGGATAGTTAATTTTCGTTTTCCGCCAACCTTCATTCCTATCAAGCCCTGATCCCAACCAGCAATTACAAGGCCTTGCCCTACGGTGAAAGAAAACGGCTCACTCCGTTTATACGAACTGTCAAATTCAGTGCCATCAGGCAGTGTTCCAGCGTAATTTACTGAAACAGTATCCCCGCTTTTTACTCCTTCTCCTTCACCTTCTGCAATATCCTCAATTTTAAGTTCACTGTTACTTTCTGCCGGCGGCGGCACTGCTTTTTCATCAGATGGCTGTACGTCATTTTGATTTTGTGGCGTATCTGATGCGCTGTTATAAGACGGAGTGCTGTCCGAACAGCCTGTAAGTGGAATAAGCAAGATAAAAAGAGGTACAACGAAAAATTTTTTCCATTTTCCGAAGAGCATAGTAATAAAGATTAAAGTAAATAAACAATTATAAAGAGGGGGTTTATTTCTTTTCCTTTCTGCTTTGCAGCATGTTATAAATCCATGAAACAAACACGCCGCCAATAAAACCGTCGGCAAAGCCCCAGAGAATGCCGATAAGGCCACCGAGAGGCGTTGGCGCATACCCTTTATACCACGTGCCGGTAATTTCAACAAGATCAGTCCCCCAATGAAACTGCCATGCAAGCATTGCAATCGCAAAGAGGTACACCGCAAAGCTTATCCCTACTGAAAGCCCAAAATTCAAGATATTAAACTTATGTACTATAGATTTTCCATCAGCCATAGTTTTGATATGAAGATTATTATATTATAATTTTTTCTTATATAATTATAACAGAATTCATGTTCAATTGGTATAGCTTTTTATTTTTCTCTTTCTATGCTTATTGGTGTTATTTCAGACACGCACGATAATCTTGAAAATGTAGAAAAAGCGTGCGGCGTATTTCGGAGTAAAAATATAGCACTTGTTTTACACGCAGGCGATATCACAACTCCTTATATAGTTCGTGCGCTTGGGGAATTCCGCGTTATTGCTGTATGGGGTAATTGTGATGTTGACCGCGTGCCTCTCGCACAGGCATTTTCCGAGATTGGAGGAGAATCCAAGGGGGATTTTGGGGAAATTGGAGCAGGCGGTCTTTCTCTTGCGCTTTACCATGGAGTGAACCAAAATTTTCTTGCAGGCCTTGTACAAAGCGGTAAGTATGATTTTGTGATTACAGGGCATACGCATTCTGCCGTTATTCAGAGAGAAACACACTGCATACTCTTAAACCCCGGCACCGCTGCCGGCGTGCGTGCTGATCGAGCGAGTATCGCTCTTATCAACACAGCGTCCCATTATGCTGAAATTGTGGAATTATAGTTAGAGTTCTTCTCGTACGCCTTCGGTTTCAGTAAGAGGCGCGAGGTCGCGCATCGGTTTTTGTTTCATGAATACTTTATTCCAGAAATAAAAGAATGCGGTACAGATGGCAACGGCGTAATTTAAATCCCACAGCACGGTGAGAAGCGTAGCGCTAACAATAACAAACATTTCTAAATGAGAAACAAAAATTTTTTCATCTTGGCGAGAGGCAAAAAGATTTTGTAACATCTCTGATTTTGCCTTGGACCACTCT